>VYDD01000439.1:0-5255 GCA_009843625.1 Gammaproteobacteria bacterium
TCGCGCGAAGGTCGGTATGCCGTCGCTCCTGGGGTCCATCCCCCGCGCCAGCGTTCGGCGATTGTCGAACGCCTTGGCCCTGGCCTCCCTCAACGTCACCAGCGGGTACGCCCCCAGACCCAGATTCACGGCCCTGCCGTTGATGTAGAGGCGTTGCGCCCACGTCTTGCTCGTCCGCCCGGTCGACGTGGGCTTGACCAGCAGCGACAGCCCGTAGCCTCCGCGCCCGTCGCCGTATCGGCCCGGCCGCCGGACGGTCTTGACGAAGCTCGCGTTGAGCATCTTCGGTCGCTCCATCCTGGTATCCTGTCGCTTATCGTGTCCCGGGATTCGCACAGCCAAGCCCCTACCGCAACCTGATCCTTCCGCGGACGCCGACCGAGTGCTGTGCCCCGCCGAGCCCGCTCTCGCGCCGCGTGCCCTCGAGGCGCAGCCCGACCCCTGACCCGAGTTCGTAGCGCACGCCGCTCGAGAAGGCCCGCGTGCCACCCTGACCCAGGTAGAAGCCGCTGTAGGGCGTGCCGTGGAAGCCGGCGATGCCATACGCGACTTCGCCGTCCACGTTGGGTGCCATGCCCAGGTTGTGGCCGCCCACCGCGTCGTGCACCCCGCGCTCCCAGAGCTGGTTCACCCCGCTCAGGTGGTTGCCGTAGGAGGGCGCCACGCGGATTGAGAGACCCTGGCCGCGGGTCGCCGGGTCGAACATGAGCGAGCCGCCCATGCCCCATTCCTCGTAGCCGGCGCGCGCCGAGATCACGACCCGGCCGCGGCCTTCGGCGGTCAGTCCGAGACTCGAGTTAGTGTAGCGGAGCCCGCCGCCGACTTCCGCGCTGGTGCCGTTTATGCCATCCCCGTTGTCGTAGCGCATCCCGCCCTCGAGCATGAAGGCCATCTCGTTCCCGGTGTCGGTGCTGAAGCCCTGAGTCAGCTCCAGGGCGAGTTTGCCTCGCTGCATCTCGATCGTCACTTCCTCGATCTGCGCGTTGCCGTCTACCGTGACCTGGCCGTACCAGCCCTCGGCCTTGAGGCGCACGCCGCCTGCGTCTCGCGCGAGCAGCTGGTAGCTCGCGCCTCCCGCCCCCGTCAACAGGCTCGCGGGGGTGGTGCGGAAGCCTTCGCGTTGGTCGTCGACGTCGATGTCGCCGCGTCCGAGCCCGGCCGAGCCCCACACCGAGGCGCCGCCCCCGCCGGAGAACCAGGCCATGTAGGGATTCACGCTGCTCATGGTGGTGCCGTAGGTGCCCCTCACCGGGCTGGCGCCGGTTTTGTCGGTGAAGTCGAAGCTGCCGGAGTTGTACGAGCCTGCGACACCCACCAGGAGGTCCGGCCCCACGCGCGCGTCAATGCCGGCGTGGGCGCTGACCATGTTGCCCTTCCAGTCGAGCGTGCTCTGGCCGGGTTCGCCGAGGTAGTGGTACTCGGCGGCTCCCCAGCTCGCCAGTTGCGTGCCGGTGGCCGACTGTTGCTGCGCGTCGGAGGCACTCAGGGGCATCGTGAAGGAGGTGCCGCTGAAGAGGGCGGCCAGGCCAGCCTGGTCGCCCTGCGCAAGGCCGAGGCCCCCTCCGTCCGGCGCGGACAGGCTCGCGGCCATTGACGAGAGTCCGTTCGTCTCCACGCGCCGCGTCATCCCCATCCCGCTGGCCACCGCGTCGACGCGGCGGGCGATCGCCGAGACCGTGCTCGAGGTCATCGCCGCGGCCACATGCGGCAGTACGCGCGTGTTCAGGCGCCCTGCGCGCCCGACGGGGTCGTCGGTCGCCGCCGAAGCCGTATCCGACGGCGCGCCGACACCCACCCGGTTGACTGCCGAGACGCGGTAGTGGCGCGTGCTCCCCGGCAGCAGGCCGGTGTGCTGGAACGCGGTGGCTCTGGACTGGGTGTTGGTCCTCAGATCCGTCCACGCGGTGCCGTTCTCCGAGACCTCGATGCGGTAGCCGGTGACGGGGGCGCCGCCGTCGTAGGCGGGCGCCAGCCAGAACAGGTCGATCTGCGTGGGCGTGACGGCAGTGGCCGTCAGCCCGGTGGGCGCGTCGGGCACGGTCGCGTCGGTAATTGCGCTCGCCACCCGAGAGGCCCGGCTCACCCCGATGCGGTTGATCGCCGAGACGCGGTAGTGGCGCCTGGTGGCCGGCTCCAGCCCCGGGTGCACGTAGGTCGTGCGCGTGTTGTGCGAGTTGGCCACCAGGTTATCCCAGCTGGCGCCGCCGTCTTCGGACACCTCGATGCGATAACCGGTGATGCGCGAGCCTCCGTCGCTCGTGGGCGCTCGCCAGGAGAGCGCGATGCGCGAGGTGCCGTCGGCCTCCGCGTCGAGACTTCGGGGGGCGCCCGGCACGGTCGCTTCGGTCGTCGCGCGCGCAATGTTCGAGAACGGCCCAGTCCCCGCGGTGTTGATAGCGGCAACCCGGTAGTGCCGCGTGGTTGCGGGCTGGAGATTCACGTCGGAGAACGTCGTCCCCGTCGAGTTGGTGTTGCGGCGGATCCTGTTCCAGGTCGCGCCCCCGTCGTTTGAAGCTTGAACCTGGTAGCCGAGGATGGGGGCGCCGCCGGTGTTGCGGGGCTCACTCCACGACAGGTCGATCCGCGAGGTGCCGACCGCGCGCGCGGTCAGCCCGGTCGGGGCGTGCGGCGCCTCGGGGTGGGTGGTTGTCCCAGCCTCGGCCGACCACGCGCCCGTGCCCTCGGAGTTGATCGCCGCCACCTGGAAGCGGTAGGCGGTGGCCGCCCGGAGGCCCGTGTGTGTGAACGTGGTGGCCGTTGAACCGGTGTTGGCGCGGACCGTAGTCCACGTGTTGACGTGGAGGGGGCGCGTCCGGATCGAGTAGCCGGTGATCGGGGCGCCGCCGTTGTTGGAGGGCGCTTCCCAGTTGAGAGTGATGCTACTCGGTCCGGTTGCGCGTGCGCGCAGGCGTAGCGGCGGGCCCGGCCGCGCGGCGTTGGTGACACCCCGGGCTGCGTTCGAGTAGTCGCCCACCCCCTCGGCGTTAATCGCGGCCACCCGATAGAACCGGGTCGTGCCCGGGGCGAGGCCGGTGTGCAGGTAGCGGGTGTCCGTGCTGCCGGTGCTGGCCACGACCGGAGTCCAGAGCGAGACGCCGTTGGGCGACTCATCGATTCGATAGCCGGTGATTGGGCTGCCGCCGTCCGTGGACGGGCGCGTCCAGGTGAGGAAGAGCTGGTTGCTTCCCCCGAGGGCGCTCGGAGCCGCCTTGAGGCCCGACGGCGCGCCAGGAGTGGTGACATCCGTGGTGGCGCCGTCGACATTCGACCAGTCACTCCTGCCCGCACTGTTGATCGCCGCGATACGGTAGTAGCGGGTGCTGCCGGGGCCGAGATTCCTGTGCGTGTATGCGGTGAGTCGGGAGTCGGTGTCGGCCTCGAGCACCACCCATCCGCCGGTGCGGCTGCGCGACACTTCGATCCGGTACCCGGTGACCGAGGACCCGCCCGAGGACGGAGCCTCCCACTCCAGCTCGATCGCCGACGTCCCCCTGGCCTCGGCCGTCAATCGCCGGGGCACGCTCGTCACAGGCTCCTCCGTCGTCGCGCTGGCGACGTTGGAGGGACCTCCCGTGTCGTACGCGTTGATCGCGGAGACCCTGTAGTGGAGCGTCGTCTCCGGCGCGAGGCCCGTGTGCCGGTAGCTGGTGACGGCACTCCGGGTGTCGCGCACGTGATCCGACCACGTGACGCCACCGTTCGTTGACACCTCGATCCGGTATCCGATGATCGCGCTGCTGCCGTGATCCAGAGGGGCGCGCCAGTCCAACTGGATCGCGGTGGCACTGGAAGCGACCGCCGTGAGGCTCCGCGGCGCGCCGGGCGCCTCGCCCTCGCCGGTGTTGTTCGCCACCCGCAGATCGAAGGGAGGCGCGGCATTGCCGGCCTCGTCCCTGAGCGTCCTTGTCCCGATGTCGTCATAGAATAGTTCGACGTCGTCCCCATGGCGGACCGCGCGGGCCAGCGTCAGAGTCACCTCCGTCGCGTCAACTTCGACTCGGGACACCCTCTCGGTGTGGGACACACCGCCCCGGGTAACGTCCACGTCGAAGTTGCCTACAGATGGGATGGTGGTTTCGTCGAGATCCTCGTGAAAGGTGATGGTGAGTTCCCTGCCGTCGACCTCGGCACCGAGGACCACCGGCGCCCGATTATCCGCTGGGAAGGAATACGTCCTCTCGATGTTTCCCTCGTTATCGGTGTTCCTCGCCACGTCCCTGTCGATGGTGATGGTCACCGGGCCTTCATAGTCGCTCTCTATATCCATCGTGACGGAATAGCTCCTGCTGCCGGAGCTCCCTTTCCAGGAGGACTGGACGGGATTCGCCCCCCGGGAGACATGGATGTCGCTGAGGGTGAAGCCGGTCACGTTTTGCGAGAAAGCGATGTTGAGATCGAATTGCTCCTGCACCGATCCGGTCGGTCCGGTCCACGTGTGCCGTATCGAGGTGATCCTGGGGGCGACCAGGGCACCCGCCGTGCTGGTTTCCACGACCGGCCGGGCAAACCCCCCTGAATCGCCGAAAACAAACTCCTGCGCGTGTGCGCTATCGAATGGCACGAGAATCGCGCAGGCCACCGCGGCGGCCACAAAGGAACGGGCTGGTACACCAAGCTTGCTTGGAATCATCGGAGGGCTTCTCGTGCTTTGGCGGACGCCACTTCCCCATCGTGCGACACCCTTCGGGATGCCCGGGAGCGGATGGTCGTCTTTGGATCGGAACAGTTGGCCCCCGCCCGGCGAACCGGGCGGGGGCCGTCTTTACTGCTGCCGGGATTTAGCCCGGGTTGAGGTTAGGAGCCGCTAGGGAGCGCTGGGAGTGCCCGTGGCGGTCGTGACGGCACCGTTACCTGCCGAACTCACTGTTCGAACCTCCACCGTGTACTCCGTGCCGTTCACCAGAGCGACGGCGGTGTCGACGGTCCTTTCGTCCGCGTCGGTGTCGGGGTCATCAACGGCGGTGACCTGGCTGAACGTGGTGATATTCTGCGGTGAGGTGGCGGTGGCCCATCCCTCGTCGTCCTCCAGCGCGTTATCGGCGGTGGCGTCGTAGGCACGCCACTGATAAGTGCCGGTGGTCAGCGCGGTCTCGTCGGTGCCGTCGTGGGTCGAGCCCCAACTCGAAGGACTGACCCACTCCGCAGTGAGCTGTCCAGTGACCACGCCCGCTGTGAGCGTTAGGCTCCTCGGCGCACTCGGCAACGTCTCGTTCTCGAGGACGGTGAGCGTCACCGCGTCGGCGTCGCTAACCGTT
>VYDD01000439.1:5265-6074 GCA_009843625.1 Gammaproteobacteria bacterium
TTCCGATTGGGTCGCCACCGGCCTCGGTTGCCACCGTTGCGGTTGCGTTCACCGCAAACTTGAGGTCGCCTTCCCAAATATCGTCGTTGCCCGCTGTGAGCGTAACGATCTGGGTCGCTGTCTTTTGGCCTGTCAGGAAGGTTACCTCAGAGGCGGCTGTTGTTCCATCAGCCTCCGTGATACCGACGGTGATTGCCCGAGCACTAATTACGTCTGCGGCGTCGGCAGGCTCTCCCGCTGCATCCAGCTGAACTGCCGTAATGCTAGCGGTTGGGACCGTAACAGCTGCCGTCGTGCCGTCGGTGTCGTCCGGATGATCGAGCGCCTTGTCCAACGTCACCGTCAACGTGGCCGTTCCACCCTCGTCGATCCTGATCGGGCGCAGAGACAGCGTCACCTGCGGATTAGGCTCTTCGTCATCCGTGATCGTGAGTGTGGCGGCCTCGACGCTGTAGCCCTCAAGAGCGCTGGGTACCACGCTACCACCGACCTCGACCTCTACGTCGTCGTTGATGACGTTGTTGTTGATCGCTTCGATCGACACGCTTCCGGTGCTTTCCGTAGCGCCCGCCGCGAAGAACAGCGTGCTTCCGGTGACCGTGTAGTCGTTGGTGGTACTCACATCCACTTCCACGGCGAAGGCAGTCGGCGACGCGGGATCGACCGTCGCGGTTACGTCGGTGCTCCCGCCGTTCTCGGAGATCTCGTCGTCCGACAGAACGATCGTCACCTCGTACTGCTGCACGTCCGTCACGGTGACGTTTACCGCCATTTGAGATCCAACAACGTCCCAAGATGTTCGGGAAGGT
>VYDD01000198.1:0-1417 GCA_009843625.1 Gammaproteobacteria bacterium
GTCGAACCGATGGTCGTCCAGCCGGGCGCGTCCAGATGAACCACGTAGCGGAGCGACGGGTTGGTCACCCCGCGGTGCGGGTCGTTGGCCACGATGGCATGGCCGCTGGCCGTGCGGCTCCCGTGGATCGCCCAGTTGTTGCTCCCGGGGGAGGTTTCGCGCGCCCCCAGGTTGAGCGCCATCTCCGACCCGGTCCAGCCGTCGTAGGGCGCCGCCAGCGGTGGACTGCTCATCGCGTTGCGGAACCCGGTGACACCGGCCAGCACTTCGCCCGAGATCAGCGACAGGTCGACACCGTCGGGGACCACCAGCTCCCGCCACGGGGTCGGATTCGCTTGCCGGTTGGCTTCCTCCGCGCCCAGATCGGCCACGCGCAGCGCCAATTGCAGCTCCCGCCGCACATCCGCCACCGGCATCGCCGTCTGCATGCGCAGCAGAGGCGTCTCGGCGCTCCAGTATTCCGGCTCGAGACCCGTGAGCAGGAACTCCACGGGCAGCTCTCCCGCCGCCGTCGCGTGATCGATGTACGCGTTGATCCCCGAGGCGAAGGCCTCCAGGATGCGCCGGCCCTCCGGATGGTAGGTGGTGAACTCGGCATCGTCGAAGGGGCCCCGGAACATGAGCAGGCGTGCGACGCGGTCATGCTGCAGCGCCTCCGCGCCCAGCACCTCACTCAGCCGCCCCTCGCCGGCCCTCCGGTACATCTCCATCTGCCAGAGGCGATCCTGGGCCTGGACGAAGCCCTGGGCGAAGAACAGGTCGTCGAGGCCCGAGGCGTAGATGTGGGGGATGCCCCAGGGATCGCGCAGCACCTCGACTTCGGCCTCAAGCCCCGGAACCTCGATGCGCCCGTCGATCTGTGGCAGTTGCGCCCGGGCCAGCTCCTCGAAGCTCGCGGTGGGCCCATCCGCGCACGCGCTGATGAAGGCCAGGAAGCCGAATGTGGCGATGGCGACGCCGGGGAGCCGGGTGAATCCGGAGATACGGATGGGGCGCATGGGGTTTCTCCAGGGGAAGTGTTGCGGCTGGACGCGGTGCCGGAACACGCGCAGGCTACTAGCTTCGGGACGGAACCGGGTCCACGCAAACAGGAACGATCGATGAACTGCGATTCCAGGTCGATGACGTGCACTTCGTTTTTGTCCACGTCGGGGTTCCTTCTCCTGTGCGGCTTCGCCATGGGCGTGCCGCGCATCGCCCATGCCCAGGGGCCGGAGATGGGCTTCGAGCATCTGGCGGGCATCGATGTCGTCCTCGCCTTCGACGATCCCACCGCCAATCGCGTGCTGGAAGCGGCCTTTCAGGAGTCGCTCGGACGCCGAATAGGGATCAACCTGCTCGCCACGGCGCAGCCGGATGCGCTGTCGGTGGTGGTGGCTGCGACCTGCGTGCCGCAGGACTGTGCGAGCGCCGAGTT
>VYDD01000198.1:1427-6073 GCA_009843625.1 Gammaproteobacteria bacterium
GCAATGCCGGCACCGTGGAATTCCTGTTCGACGGTGCGAGCGCCGAGTTCTACTCCGTGGCGCTTCTCCTGTCGAATCACTACGACGCCACCTGGGCCATCGAGTTGCTTTCGCACGAATCGCAGGAGCTCGCCGACCTCTATGCCCCGAGGGTAGCCGAACTCATGGAGCCGCTCGGGATCTGGGCCGAGGCTTGGCGCCCCGGCGAATACCGCGCACAGGTGGACGCCTTCGTGGATCAGTTGGAAGCCAGATGCTTCGGGCCGGCCCTGGCGCGGCGAGGGATCATCGCGGCTCTGGCGCTCGGGGACAGCGCGCGCGCCCAGCGGCTGGATCAGGTGGCCAGCGACGAACGGGCGCTCTGTTAGCGGTCCCGCCTAAGCGCCGGCCGCCCTCCACGCATCGAGAACCTCGCGCTCCCGCGCGCGGCTTATCCCGGCGCGCCGGTTGAGGCGCTCGTCTTCGGGACGCGTCCCATCCCAGTCCACGGTGTCGCGGCTGGTGACCGCCAGCGGGCGGAAGGTGAGGCCGGCTGCGAGCGCCCGGTCGATGTCCACGAACATCAGATCGCTTCCGGGCGCCCATGCGGGCAATTGGCCGAAGGGCCTCACGCCCTGCGCCTCCAGGAAGTCCTCCGGGACCCAGGTGAACTCGACCGGGATCGAGGTGGCCGCGCGAATGCCGTAGAGCATCTCGGCCATCGACATGCGGGAGGCGGGACCGGTGGCGTTGAAGTCGCCGGCGACGCCGTCCTCGGCCAGGCGCACGATCCATTCCGTGATGTCGCGCTGGTCGATGATCTGGTTGGCGTGCTCCGGGTTGCCGGGGGCGAGCACCTCGCCGCCTTCGAAGATGCGCAGCGGCCAGTAGGTGAAGCGGTCGGTCCGGTCGCCGGGTCCCACGATCAGGCCCGGGCGCACGATGGTGGCGCGCCCCGGGAAGGCGGCGTGGGCGATGTCCTCGCTCAGCGCCTTCATGAGGCCGTAGTGTGCTTCATCCCCGTCCTGCCAGCCGTCGGGGGGTGAGAAGCGCTCCGAGTCCTCGTCGATGAGATGCTCGTAGAGGACGCGGTCCTTGTGCTCGTACGCGAGCCCGGGGCTGATATAGGCCGAAATCGAGGAGACGAAGATGTAGCGCTCGGCGGCGTCCCGGAGCAGCTCGGTGCTCAACTGCGCCCAGCGATAGTTCTGCGTGTTGTTGTCGAGCACGACATCCCAGTTGCGGCCCTCCAGGGCGGCGAGGTCCCCGGCGCGGTCGCCGATGAGGTGCTCCACGTCGGGAAGGTCCGCCTGCGCGCGGCCTCGCGTGAAGATGGTGACCTCGTGTCCGCGCTCCACCGCGTAGCGAACCATGTGCGGCCCGATGAAGCCGGTGCCGCCCAGGATGAGGAGCCTCTTGGGCGTGGGTGCCTGCTGGGGCTGCGGGCCGGAGTCGTCGCCGGCTCGACGGCCAGGGGTACCGTTGGTGGAGGCGAGGCCGATTCCGGGGATGCCCAGCCCGAGTCCCAGCCCGGCCCCGGCGACGCCGGCTGTGCGCAGAAAGTCCCGTCGCGTCGGGTTCATGGTGTGTTCTCCCTGGTTATAGACGGGTCAGCGAGCCCGAGAGGATTACGCGCCCGCAGAAGTCGGTGTCGGCATGCTCGGAGACCTCCGCGCTTCTGCCGAAGAACCTTACGGTTGAACTGAGCGTTCTGGTGGGACCGCAGAACTCCTCGTTGACCGAGTCGGAAAAGCCTCCACCCGTCAGCTCGAGGAATCCGGTGGCGTCCAGTGTTCCTGTGACGGAGGGAATCTCGGCCGTGCCGCCGACAGCCTGGATCTCGCCGGTAATCGTCACGCTTTCCCCGGCCTGCTCGACGACGATCTGCATCGACCCCGGTATTGCTTGCCGGTTCAGCAGGACCTGGACGATGAACGATCCGCTGTAGGTGCCCGCCACCTCGGGAAGGGGCCCGGTCGGCTCATCGTCGCCGCATGCAGCGCCGGACAGCACGAGTACACCGGCCGCAACGCATCGTCGCCATGGCTGCGTCATGATCGTGTCCGACCTCCTCTCGCGTCCCCCGGGTGTGCGCCAGGTTGCCTGCCCGGAACAGCCTAGCCGCAGGATGGGCGGGCTGCAACGGGTTCCAACCGGGCTGGACGTTCCATTGGCGGCTCGCCATGGTGCCCGGATGACGGCAGAGGCGGGCAGCTTGGCAATCCGAGGGGGTGGCGCGTGGAGAAAAGCCGGGATGATGCCCTCGCGTGGCGCTTGCGCGGGCATATTGTGGCCACGGCGCTGGCGCTCGGAGCGTGCACTGAGTCCGTTCCAACCACCTCGCTGGAGGGTCCGCTCGAGGGCTGCCCCGACCCGGGCGCAGGCACCACGATCGGAGGCCTTACGGGCAGCGGGGCCGACGCTACCCCGTCTCCCGTCCGCCGCCTCGTGCTCATGGGAGGCGGCCCGGAGGAGGACGGCGCCGCGCGCCGTTTCGTCGAGGCCGCCGCCGGGGGCGACATCGTGGTGTTGCGCGCGACGGGATCGCTGACGAGCTACCCGGACTACTTCTCGGCCGAGTTGAGTGCCAGCCCACGTCCCGCCTCGGTGGTCACGATCCGCACCGACACGCCTCCGCTGGCGGATCACCCGAGCGTCCTGTGCCGCCTCGACAGAGCGGAAGCGATCTGGCTCGCGGGTGGAAGCCAGTGGGACTATCTGGGGCGATGGCCGCATCCGGTCCACGTCGCCATCAGGGAAGCGTGGCGGCGCGGTGCGGCCATGGGCGGAACCAGCGCGGGGGCGGTTTCGATGGGCGAGGCCGCATTCGATGCCCGACACGGTACCGTCACATCGGCCGAGGCCCTGGCGGACCCGGCGGACGTCGCGGTCAGCGTCGGGCCATCCAACATGCCCCAGCCCGAGCTTCGCAACATGATCGTGGACTCCCACTTCACGGAACGCTCCCGCGAGGGGCGGCTGCTCGCGTTCCTCGGGCGCCTGCTGGCTCAGCACCGCTCGGGCTCGTTCGTCGGGATCGGGATCGACGAGGGGGCCGCCCTGGAGATCGAGGACGACAGTTACCGGGTGTTCTCGGCACGAGGCGGCGCGGTCTGGATGTACGAGGCGACGGGTCCGGCCGTCGCTCAGCCGGGCAGGCCTCTCTCGCTGGACGGCATACGCCGCGTGCGGCTGGCGGACGGAGCCTCGGGCCGCTGGCCCTTCCTGTTCGACGAGGCGGAGGGCGTTCAGCAGCTCCTGGTGGAAGACGGGGTGGTGCGGGTCGATGCGGGGAGCGGCGCCGGAGCGGGCTGATCAGGCAGCCTGTCTCCCCGCCTCCACCCGCGCGCAGGCCCGGCCCAGCCGCTCCAGCCCTTCGGCCACCTCCTGCCGGGTGATCAGCATGGAGGGTCCGATGCGGATGACGTGGCCGCCCATGCCGCCGAGGCCGATGAGCACGCCCTCCTCGCGGGCGGCCTCCAGGAGCGCCTTGCCGAGCCTGGCGCTGGGCTCCCTGGTGACCGGATCCTCCACCAGTTCCAGGGCGATCATCAGCCCCATGCCGCGGACGTCGCCGATCCACGGGTGATCGCGCTGGAGCGCTTCCAGCCCTTCGCGCATCTGGCGTCCCCGCGCGGCGGAGCGGGCGGGGGTGTTTTCCTCGACCATCACGTCCATGGTCGCCCGCGCGGCCACCATCGACACCGGGGTGCCCCCGTAGGTGGAGAAGGTGAGGCCCGTCCAGGCGGCGGCGATCTCCTCACGCGCCAGGGTGCCGCCCACCGGGAAGCCGTTCGCCACCCCCTTGGCGACCACCATGATGTCCGGCTCGACCTCCCAGTGCTCGATGCCGAACCAGCGGTCGCCGGTGCGGCCGAGCCCGGCCTGGACTTCGTCGCAGATGAACACGCCCCCGTACGCGCGGATCACCTCGGCCGCGCGTGTGTGGTATCCCGGCGGCGGAACGATGTAGCCGCCCACCCCCTGGATGGTCTCGGCGAGGAGGGCGGCGGGGCGCCCCGTTGTCGTGGTCTCGATGACCTCGACCAGTTCGTCGATGTAGCGGTCGACGTTGTGGCCGTCGGCATGCCGGTACGGGTACGGCGCGATGGCGTGCCGGATCGGGGCCATCGCCGGGAGCGGCTTCCACTGGGCCTGCCCGGTCAGGCTCGTCGCCAGCGTGCTGCGTCCGGAATAGCCGAGCCGCAGGCCGATGATCTCGCTGCGCCGGGTATGCATCTGGGCCAGCATGACCGCGGTCTCGATGGCCTCGGTGCCGCTGTTGGTGAACATGACCTGGTCGAGGCCGGCGGGGGCGAGACCGGTCAGCCGCTCGGCCGCGTCCACGTAGGGCTCCGTCACATAGAGGTTCGAGGTGTGTCCCAGGCGCGCGACCTGGTCCTGCACGGACTCGACGACCCGCGGATGGCAGTGCCCGATCGAGGTGGTGAGGATGCCGGCGAACAGGTCGAGGTATTCACGCCCATCGGCGCCCCTGGCCCGCACGCCCTCCGCCTCCACGAGCACCAGGGGCTCGTCGTACAACGGCTTGACGCAGGGGAAGATGGAGGCGCGCTGGCGCTCGATCAGTTCCCGCGTTACCACCGCGTGATCACCACGCGCTTGTCGGTGAAGAACTCGACGGAGTCGCGGCCCTGGGCCTTCAG
>VYDD01000229.1 GCA_009843625.1 Gammaproteobacteria bacterium
CCGGGATCGCGTGGGCCCACGTGGTCGAAGGGCTCTCGCCGATGAGCGGGATGAACGGGGTCTACGACGCCGACTGGATCCAGTGGCGTGAGCTGTCGCTCACCTACCGGGTGCCGGCGTCGGTCGTCGAGGGCTGGGGCCTCTCCACCGCCACCGTGAACCTGGGTGTGCGGAACCTGCGGCTCTTCATGCTCGGCGACTACCCGGGCATGGATCCGGAGGGCAACGTGCTCGGCCGCTGCAACGGAGGCCTGAGCTGCAACTTCCTGGACTCGACGGAGGGCTGGGGCATTCCGGTGCCGCGTCGCCTCACGCTGTCCACGCGCTTCACGTTCTGATCCAGGAGAGAGACTCATGAAGAACCGAAACATCAAGTCTTGCGCCGCGCTCCTGGCCGCTTTCGCGCTCGGAGGCTGCGACATCCTGGACGTCAACAACCCCAACAGCCTGGTCGAGGAGGACATTCGCTCCGAAGCGGCGGCGTCAGCGGTCGTCAACGGAGCGCTCACCCTCGTTTCGTCATCCGTTTCCCAGTCCTGGCAACCGTATCTGGTCGCATCCGACGAGATGCGCTGGATCGGATCCAGGGACGCCTGGCTCTCGCTCGACCTGGGGTTCGTGAGCGATCCGCTGAACGAGTTCATCGACGGCCCGTTCCCCGCCATGGGACAGGGGCGCTGGATGAGCGACGAAGCGATCGAAATCCTCACCGAACACCATGCCAACAATCCTTCCACCGCGATCAAGACCGATCTGGCTCGGGCGTACCTTTACTCGGGCATCATGTACATGGTGATCGGCGAGATTCAGGAGGACTTCGCGTTCTCGGACAAGACCGAGAGCGGTGCGCCCATCGGGCCCGACAACATGTACCAGGTCCTGGATGGGGCGATCGAGAGGTTTTCGACCGCGATTTCCGGCTTCAACGAGGTCGGGGCCACCGACATGGCTCTCCAGGCCAAGGCGCTGCGCGCTCGGGCGAGGCAGTCCCGGGCGATCTGGGACGTGATTAACCCGTCGCCCTCCGGGGACGGGCTGGTTTCTTCCGCCGAGGCCGGCGCGGACGCGAGCGACGTGCTCGCCAACGTCGCCGCGGACTGGACCTACAACCTGACGTTCTCGAGCGCCAGCCGGTCCAACTCCATGGCCTCCTGGGTCAACGACCGCAAGGAGAACCAGATCGACCTGTCGATCGCCACGGTCGACGACCAGAACGACATCAACGGCATCGCGCTGCAGGACCCGATCGATGGCGTCGATGACCCGGCCGTCATCAAGTGGCTGAACCAGTGGAAGGGCGGCAGCTACCTTGACAAGGGCGGCATCTATCCGCCCCTGACGCTTGCATCGGCCAGGATGATGCATCTGATTCTGGCCGAGAACGCACTCAAGGGCATGGATTCGAGTGGCTTCGCCACCCACATCAACCACATCCGCGCGCTGGACGGCCTGACGCCGTACGACGGCCAGATCTCCGAGATGGAGATACTCCAGCACACGCGCCGGGTGAACGTGATGCTGCAGGGCCTGCGCCTTGCGGACATGTACCGCTGGGGGCTTACGGATCCGAAGTGGCAGGGCGCCTCCGCCGCTTCGTCCCAACCCGGCACGATGCTGCCGATTTCCATTATCGAAATCAGGGCCAACTGTCACCTGAACGGACTGGGTTGCGGCGGCTGATTACAAGGTTGGGGGTGCCCTCGGTTCGCCGTGGGTGCCCCCACCGCTGCCGCTTTTCGCCGGTGTCACACAGGGCCGCCGTGAGTCGCGCATCCACAGTGAAGAAGCTGTTCGTCGCCGTTGTCCTGGTCGCCATCTCCGGTTGCGAGGCCTTCGAGGACCTTACTCCTCGCAACATCTTCTTCGAGATGAATGGCGAGGCGGGCCAGCAGGTGCGCGTCATCTACTCGACGCAGTTCGTGGCCGGCGTGAACGACATCGGGGTTACCAGGGTCCAGGTCGTCAGGTCGGACACGATCCTCCACGAAATCCCGTTCAGCCGGGCGATCGACATCTCGGTCGACCGGCGCTGGTTCGTGCAGGCGGAGTCGCTGGGCTCCGATACGCTCGAGGTGCACGTGATCGTGGACGTGGACGATCGCAATCTCTTGAACGAATCCGGTGGAATATTCCCGAATGATCCCTGGCATTTCGTCTACGCCTTCAACCAGTTCCTGACACGTGATATCGATGTGGCGTTCTGATCGTGTGGGCGCGCTGCGCCCCCTCCTTGTCGCGGCGCTGCTTTGCGGCCTTCCGCTTGTGTCCGGCTGCTACACCTACCGTCTGGTGGAGGAAGCGCCGGTAGGTTCGGTGGCTCGACTGCGCGTACCGATCCAGTCCGCCATCGTCGATCCCAACTCGCCGCCGGAGACGGTGGCCATCGAAGGGCTGATCATCAGCTTCGGGGATACCATCTCGTTCGAAGCCAGCAATCGGCAGATCATCGGCGCCTTCCGCGAAGTCGTGCAGTACGACACCCTGCAGGTCGCCCGCGACGGGCTCGCGAGCATCGAGGTGCGCGAGTTCTCGAGGGCGCGGAGCGTTGTCCTCGGCGTCGCCGTGGCTGCGGGAACCGCGGGCCTGGCCCTTGCCGCGCTCGGCGTCGAGGGCGGGGAGGCCGGGGACCGACCCGGCGAGGGAGGCACGCAGAGCTTTACCGCAGGCCTCGCCGTCGGCGTGGGGGCGTTCGGGAGATTGTTCGGGCGCTAGCGCAAAGATCCATCTCGCGCCGGGGCGTTCGGGGCCTGGCGTCCGGGCACCGGCCTTCACTGATGAATCGGCTCGCGTTAGCTTTTAATGCTGCACGGGAGATGCCTCCCCTGTGGCGCAAGCCGCTACGCAATCGATAACGCTTCTCGGCCGAACGGCGCCTGAGGGGGTGGACCATGGGCGATCTGCTGCAGGAACTCGACAGGGAGCATGTGCGCACCGATCTGCCGGACTTCGCCGCAGGCGACACGGTACGGGTCCGCTACCGGGTTCGCGAGGGCCGCAAGGAACGAATCCAGGTCTTCGAGGGGGTATGCATCGCCCGGCGCGGCGGGGGCATGGGCGAGACCTTCACCGTGCGCAAGATCTCGGGCGGGATCGGGGTGGAGCGCATCTTCCCCTACCTGTCGCCCTGGATCGAGGGCGTCGACGTTGTGCGGAGGGGGCGTGTGAGGCGGGCGAAGCTCTACTACCTGCGCGGCTTGCGCGGGAAAGCGGCGCGCATCCCGGAGAAGCGCACCCGCTGACACCGTACCGGCCATGACGCCGGGACCAGGCGTTGATTCGGGGCTCCGGATCCCGCTCGACTACGAGCGCGGGTTCTGGAGCCGCGCTCTTTCATGGATCGCGGGCGTGGACGAAGCGGGCCGGGGGCCGCTGGCGGGTCCGGTGGTGGCCGCGGCCGTGGTTCTGCGGGAAGGGGTCGGCGTGGAGGGAGCGGACGACTCCAAGCGGGTGTCGCGCGAGGAGCGGGAAGAGGTGGCGAAGCGGATCCGGGAGCGGGCGGTTGCTGTTGCCGTGGGAGCCGCATCGGCGCGCGAGATCGACGAGATCAACATCCTGCGGGCAACGGCGCGCGCCATGGAGCGGGCGATTCGCCGCCTGCCCCGACGCCCCGACCACGTCGTGGTGGACGGTCTTCCGATGCGCGGCCTTGCCTGGGAGCACGACGCCGTGGTTGGCGGCGACGCCCTGGTGCACTCGGTGGCCTGCGCCT
Organism: Gammaproteobacteria bacterium; assembly: GCA_009843625.1. Lineage (GTDB taxonomy): Bacteria > Gemmatimonadota > Gemmatimonadetes > Longimicrobiales > Gaopeijiaceae > BD2-11. The sequence goes on from VYDD01000229.1 coordinate 3,710, forward strand.
CCATCGTGGCCAAGGTGTGCCGGGACCGCCTGATGACCCGCCTCGCGCGCCGCTACCCCGAGTACGGCTGGGAGCGCAACATGGGCTACGGCACCGAGGAGCACCGCGCCGCCATCCAGCGCGCCGGCCCCACGCCCCATCACCGGCTGACGTTCGGGTTGGAGCAGTTGGAACTCCGCATGACGGGAGAGGAAGCGGGGCCGGGCCCCTCGGTGTAGATGGCTCGGAGGGCGGGCCGCCATGTATTATTGCGTCGAGCCGGTAGCTCAGTTGGTAGAGCAACGGACTTTTAATCCGTAGGTCGTGGGTTCGAGACCCACCCGGCTCATGAGAGAAGACGCCGCGCCAAGGCCGGCTGCGGCCGAGGGGGCGGGGAAGCGGACGGGACGGGCTGAACAGAGGCGGAGCAAGGGGACGAGGAATGGCGATGGCCGTATCGGGACGGAGGAAAAGGCCGCACGTGGGCGTGTGGGTCGGACTCGCGGGTCTGGCGCTGACCGTGGTGCCGGGGCTGCTGTATTTCGCGCTCCGCGAGCCTCCGCTCCCGGAGCTTGCGCCCGTCGAGGTAAGCTGGGAGCCGGCGGTGCCCGTTCAGGGCCATCTCTTCCTCATCCACGTGACGGCGCCGGCGGTGGACGGCATGGTGTCGGCCGCGGGAGAGGCCGGAGGCGAGGAGTTGCACTTCCAGCCGGGCGGTTCGGTGTCGCCTGTCCTCTCTCCGCCGCCTGCAGACGAGGAGGCCGCCGCAGACGACGAAACACCCGCCACCACCGTGCTGGGGAGCCTGGCGCCGGTTCCCATCGGGGCCACGGACTCGATCGACGCGTGGGTCACGGCGACCTACGCAGACGGCCGCACCCAGACCGACTCGCTGCGCATCGCGGTCGTGGGGGGCGAGTACGAGCACGAGCGCCTGACGGTGGCGCCGCGCTTCGGGTCGCCGCTGGGCGAGGCGGACCAGGCGCGGCTGCGGAGCGACCAGGCCAAGGCCAACCAGGTGGCGCGCGAGGCGCACGCAACCCCGCGGCTGTGGAGTCCGCAAGTGGTGCTTCCGCGCGACTCCCGCGTGACCAGCGGCTTCGGCACCGGCCGCGTGTTCAACGGACAGGTTTCCAGCCGCCACATGGGCCTCGACCTGGCGGGGTTCCCCGGTGACACGGTGCGCGCGGCCGCCGACGGAGTGGTCGCGCTGGTGGACGGCTTCCTGCTGGCGGGCAACATCGTGTACCTGAACCACGGCGCCGGGCTGCTGACCGGCTACTTCCACCTGAGCGGACAACTGGTGGAGGCGGGCGACACGGTCACCGCCGGGACCCCTATCGGGCTGGTCGGCGCCACCGGCCGCGTCACCGGCCCGCACCTGCACTGGGTGGTGCGCTACGGCACCACCACCGTCGATCCCCTCAGCCTGCTGGCGCTGTCCGGGAATTGAAGAACCCCGACGTCGTCATCGCCGGCGCCGGCATCATGGGCGCCTCGTGCGCCTGGCACCTGGCCCGCCGGGGGCTGCGCGTGCTGGTGGCCGAGTTGGACGTGGCGCCCGCCATGGGCTCGACCGGCAGGAGCGCCGCCGGCGTGCGCGTGCAGTTCACGACCGCCGCGAACATCGGCCTCTCGATGTATTCCCTGCCGGTGTACCGGGAATTCCCGGAGCGCCACGGCCACGAGGTCGGCTACCGCGACATCGGCTACCTGCTGCTGGTCCCGCACGACAAGTGGGAGCGGCACCTGGAGTCGGTTGCGCTGCAGAAGAGCCTGGGAGCGCCCGTAGAGGTGGTTGACCCGGCGGAGGCGCAGCGCTACGTCGACTTCGAGACGGAAGGGCTGGCGGGCACCACCTATGGGCCGTGGGACGGGGTGATCGACCCCCACATGGCCACCCACGCCTGGGTGGCCATGGGCCGGGAGCTGGGGGTGCGCTACCGGTTCTCCTCCCCCGTGACCGGGGTAAGGGCGGAAGGGAAGGGGTGGCGGGTCGAGTGCGGCGGCGAAGTCTTCTCGTGCGCGCACTTCGTGAACGCGGGGGGTGCGTGGTCGGGAACGGTCGCGGAGCTGGCCGGGCTGCACCTCCCCGTGGGGCCGAAGCGCATCAACATCTTTCTCAGCGCACCCGTGCGCGACACGCGCACCTATCCCCTGACCATCGACCTCGCCACCGGCGTGTACCTGCGCAGCGAAGGCGACCGCGTACTCTTCGGGCTCGACGATCTTACGCAGGCGTACGGCTTCACCGAAGGAGTGAACTGGGACTGGCTCGAGCACGTCTTTCTCACCGGCGTCGAGCGCTTCCCCTGGTGGGAGGACCTCGGGGTCGATCGGCGGGGGAGCTGGTGGGGGTATTA
>VYDD01000188.1:0-3241 GCA_009843625.1 Gammaproteobacteria bacterium
GCCCATGGCGATCCCCTCTCCCAGCGACGGGCTCACCGTCCCGCTGGTGAGGGCTCCGGCGACCTCGCCCTCCGCGACGATCCCGTAGCCGGGCCGCGGGAAGCCCCGTTCCAGCAGACGCAGCCCGACGAGGCGGCGCGGAATCCCCTCCGCCTTCTGGCGCACCAGCGCGTCACGCCCGGAAAAGTCGCCCTTCCCCGGCTTCACCACCCAGCCCAGCCCCGACTCGAGCGCGCTGTGTTCCTCGTCCAGATCGTTGCCGTAGAGGGCGTATCCCATCTCGAGCCGGAGCGAATCCCGGGCGCCCAGTCCCGTGGGCTCCAGACCGTGCTCGGCACCCGCTTCGAGCAGCGCGCTCCAGACCGCTGGCGCGTCGCCGGCCTCCAGGTACAGCTCGAAGCCGTCCTCTCCGGTATACCCGGTGCGCGCCACCATCGCCGGCACGCCGGCGACTTCGCCGGTGGTGAAGCGGTAGTAGCCCACCGCTTCCAGGTCCGCTCCGGTGAGCCGGGCGAGGATGTCCGCGGCCGAAGGCCCCTGCAGCGCCAGCAGGGCGGTGCGGTCGGAAACGTCTTCTATCGCGCAGTCGAAGCGGGACGCGTGCCGCGTCACCCACGCCCAGTCCTTGTCGCGGTTGGCCGCGTTGACCACCAGCAGGTAGCGATCCTCGAAGCGATAGACGAGCAGGTCGTCCAGCACGCACCCCTTCTCGTCACAGAATGCGGAGTACTGAGCCTGTCCCACTTCCATGCTGCGCGCGTCGTTAGTGGTCAGCCACTGCACCAGGTCCAGGGCCCCGGAGCCGCGCACCTCGAATTCGCCCATGTGCGAGACATCGAAGAGACCCGCGCGCTCGCGCACCGCGTTGTGCTCCGCGCGGATGCCCCGGCGATACTGGACCGGCATCTCATATCCCGCGAAGGGCACCATCCTGCCGCCGGCCCGAAGGTGTTCGTCATGGAGCGGCGTGCGGGCGAGCCCCGCGCTCATGGAGTCCCTCTTCCGGTCATCGGCTGCCACCTCCGGTCATTCATCATTGCAATCCTCTCCCAGCAGTGCGATCAAGAGCGCCTTCTGGGTGTGCAATCGGTTCTCCGCCTCCCGGAACACGCGTGAACGGGGGCCCTCCAGGACCGCCTCCGTGACCTCCTCGCCGCGGTGGGCGGGGAGGCAATGCAGGAAGATCGCCCTTTCGGAGGCCCGCGCCATCAGCGCGCGATCCACGGTATAGGCCGCAAAGGCGTCCCGGCGTGCGTCCGCCTCGCCCTCCTGCCCCATCGAAGCCCACACGTCGGTGGTGACCACATCGGCGCCCTCGGCGGCCTCCCGCGGCGATCGGGTGAGTTGCACGGGGGCGGCCGCGCGGGCGCGCGCCACGATCTCGGGGTCCGGGTCGAAGTCCGGGGGGCACGCCAGCGCCAGCTCGAAGCCGAGAATGGACGCGGCGTTCAGCCAGGAGTTGGCCATGTTGTTTCCGTCTCCGATCCAGGCGACCCGAATCCCGTCGAACCCCGGCCCGAACTCCTCCTGCATGGTCATCAGATCGGCGAGCAGCTGACACGGGTGCAGGAGGTCGGTGAGGCCGTTGATGACCGGAATCGGCGCCCAGCGGGCCAGTTGCTCCACCTCCTCCTGATCGAAGGTGCGGATCATGATGCCGTCCACGTAGCGCCCCAGGACGCGCGCGGTGTCGGCGAGCGGCTCGTCGCGTCCGATCTGCGTGTCCACCGCGGAGAGGAAGAGCGCCTGCCCGCCCAACTGGACCATGCCCACCTCGAACGCCACCCGGGTGCGGGTGGAATTCTTGCGGAAAACCATCGCCAGGGACTTGCTCCGGAGCGGCGCGCGCGGACCCTCTCCGGCCTTCAGGCGCCGAGCGTGCTCCAGCAAGGACGCCAGTTCGTCGCGGGTGAAATCCCGTAGGGACAGAAAGTCCTTCTTGCGGGCTGGGGTCATGGACTCGGGAAGGCGATCTTCGGATCGGAGGACCGTTGGAGGATGGCTGCTCCAGTCTGCCATTTTGGCAGACGCGCCCCCAAGCTACCAAGGACGGCTGTGCCGGGGAAGCCACCCAGGGGGGGCAGGAGTCTGCCATTTTGGCATGAGGTCACGAATCCGCATCTGATGCGACCGGTCTGGAAGCGATTCGATGGGGTCGAGCGGGTAGGACCGATCATTGACGTAGTGATTCTCGCACGGACGCGGCGGGAGCGTGTGGCTACCCTTCCCCCGGGATCACGTCCAGGATCCCGATCCGCTCGACATCGACCGAGTCCACGACCTGGATCACGGCTCGACCATCGGGCAGGAAGGCGATCGGCATGGGGAATTCGGCCGTGAGAACACCCACCGGAGCTGCGGTCGAGTCAAAGACGACGATCCGGCCGTTGCCCGATAGATCTCCATGTTGAACCCAGAGCGCGCCATTCGGGTGCAGGGTAATGGCGCGCACCGCCTGAGGTTTCGGGAAGTAACCATGCCTTTCGATGTACTCCCGCGGGCTCGAGTTGCACGGGCCGCGGACACCTCGGGCCTCGAGCAGGCCCACCACCTCCCTCGCCGAGAGCTCCGGTGCCGGCTCGCCAAAGGTCGATCTCCGCACGAGCCGCGGTCCATCGAACCAGTCGACCTGAAAATCCGGTCCAGCGACGACCACCACGCGATTCTCCCATTGCGACCAGCGGATCTGGGGCGAAAGCGGCATGGCGATGGTAAACGTGGCGCTACAGCGGGGGTGATATGCTGTCGAGGAATAGGCGGGCTTGCTCTCAACCAGACTGACTGTGTCGGCTCCGCGTACTGAGAGGAGCCGGTCGCGCCGATTCTCGGTGACAGTAAACACATCCCGGTCCCAGAACGCGAGCCGGTCCGGCAGTGCCTGCACATGTCCGAACCACATGTGGATCACGCTCGGGGGCGCTGCGCGTTCCACGACTCCCCCATCGACCGCGTAGCTCACGAAGAGCGCGCGGCCAGCGTCGTGAACGGTGGCGGTTCCGTGTGAAGCCGTCACCGACAGAGGTGCCCTCAGTTCGCCGGGGCCTTCGCCTTGGCGGCCCCATGTCGCCACCAGCTCCCCCGTCGGCGCGAATACCGCGACCTGGTGCTGGATTCGGTCGAGCAGGTAGATGAGGCCTTCCTGATCCACATCCACGAGCGCGGGGCGGACCTGATAGAAGGAAGCCGGACCCGACTCCTCTCCGCCGAAGACAAGAGCGGTGTCGACCGCGAGGTTCAAGAT
>VYDD01000188.1:3251-4946 GCA_009843625.1 Gammaproteobacteria bacterium
AAGATGGGCAATGGGCCCGAGCTTTTTGCGATTTCGACGCCAGCCGAGTCCGAGCGTACGACAGTCGGAAGTTGGTCCTCGGCGCTGCAGCCCACCACCCCGAACGACAGGGCAGCCGTCCACCTCAAGGTTCGTGTCCGCCTGACCATGCTGTCCTGTCGTCTCCCCACGGGGATAGTACCGAGCGGGAATCGACCAGGATACGCACGCGCAACTCCCTCGTGGCTCTCTCCGGCGGATCACGACCCAAGGTACAGCGCCGAGATACGCGGTGTGACCGCTAGCCTGGTTGAACCTGGACGATCCCTGTTGGCATCGCAGAGCGATGACGACTCCAGCCAGGTATCATGTATCTGCCAACGCGAGCGTCGTATTTCTGCCGACACACTTGTCGTATTTCTGCCGATGCGCTCGTTGTTTTTCTGCCGCTGGATGTGTCGCTTTTCTGCCGTTCTTCGGTAGGCCCGGGCGAAGACGCATCCGCTACAGAATATAGCGGCGCAGGTCCTCGTCCTCCGCGATCTCCTCCAAGTGCGTGCGCACGAACTCGCGGTCGACGACGAGCGGGCGCTCCATCTCCTCGCTGGGCAGCTCGAAGAGGACCTCTTCCAGGAGCGTCGTCATGACGGTCTGCAGGCGCCGGGCGCCGATGTTCTCCATCCGTTCGTTCAGGCGCGCGGCGATGCGCGCGATCTCCTCGACGCCGCCGGGCGTAAACTCGGCCCGTGCACCCTCGGTCTCGATGAGCGCCTGGTACTGCACCAGCAGGGCGTTGCGCGGCTCCTGCAGGATGCGCTTGAAGTGTCCTTCGTCGAGGCTGTGCAGCTCCACGCGGATGGGAAAGCGGCCCTGCAGCTCCGGAATGAGGTCGCTGGGCTTGGAAACGTGGAAGGCGCCGGCGGCGATGAAGAGGACGTGGTCGGTGCGCACCAGCCCGTACTTGGTCTGGACGTTGCAGCCCTCCACCACCGGCAGCAGGTCGCGCTGGACCCCTCCCCGGCTGACGTCGGGCCCGTAGCCCCCGCGGTCGCCCGCGATCTTGTCGATCTCGTCCAGGAAGATCATCCCCATGTCTTCCGCCCGGATGAGCGCCTCGTTGACGACCTCGTCCATGTCCACGAGCCGGTCCAGTTCGTCCTGGATGAGGATGCGGCGCGCTTCCGCGACGGTCACGCTGCGCCGCTTGGTGCGCTTGGGAAGCATCTCCTGGAGCATCTCGGAAAAGTTGTATTCCATGCCCTCCATGCCGCCCATGGGCACCATCATGCCGTCGATGGCCGGAGCCTGGCTGACCTCTACCTCGACTTCCCGCTCCTCGAGCTGCCCGTCCCGCAGCAGGCTGCGGAGCTTCTCGCGGGTGCGCTGCCGACGCATGATGAGGCGCTCGTCCTCCTCGCTCAGCTCCTCGCCGGCGGCATGCTCCTGCACGCCATGAGGACCGGCGACGAAGACCTTGGGAACGCCGTCGGCGACCACCACGGGTCCCGCCGGAGGGGTGCGCCCGTCCGTGGGCGGAAGCAGGAGGTCGAGAAGCTGTTCCTCGACCCGGCGCTCGGCTTCTTCCTGGACGCTGTCCTCGCGCTCGGCGCGCACCATGTTCACCGAGGTGTCGACGAGGTCGCGGATCATCGATTCGACATCCCGGCCCACGTATCCCACCTCGGTGAACTTGGACGCCTCGACCTTGACGAAGGG
>VYDD01000188.1:4956-6045 GCA_009843625.1 Gammaproteobacteria bacterium
GGCGGGCGATCTCGGTCTTGCCGACACCGGTGGTGCCCATGAGGATCAGATTGTTGGGCAGGATCTCGTCCCTCAGCTCGTCCTCGACGCGCTGCCGGCGCCAGCGATTGCGCATCGCGATGGCGACGGCGCGCTTGGCCTCCTCCTGGCCCACGATGTACTTGTCCAGCTCCGTCACGATCTGGCGGGGCGTGAGCTGCTCGAGCCAGTCGGGCACGGCGTCGGTCTCGGCCGCGGCTGCGGAAGGCGCCGTGGGCTCCGTCGTTGAAACAGCCATCACAACCTCTCGGACTGGGACCCCAGGTCCAGAACCGTAATCTCTTCGTTGCTGTAGACGCAGATTTCGCCGGCGATCGCCAGGCTGGCGCGCACGATCTCCGAAGCGGAAAGCGGGGCATGCGCCCTGAGCGCGCGAGCCGCGGCCAGGGCATAGGCGCCTCCCGAGCCGATCGCCACCACCTCGTCGTCGGGTTCGAGGACGTTGCCGTCTCCTCCGATCAGGAACAGGTGTTCGGTGTCGGCCACTACCAGCAGGGCATCCAGGCGACGCAGCGCGCGATCCGTGCGCCAGTCCTTTGCCATTTCCACGCAGGCGCGCGTCAGGTTGGAGGGGAACTGCTCCAGCTTGGCCTCCAGCGTTTCGAAGAGCGTGAACGCGTCCGCGACCGCCCCCGCAAACCCGGCGAGGAAGCGGCCGTCCTTGAGCGTACGGACCTTGCGGGCCGCGGTTTTCACGATGGTGTCCCCCATCGTGACCTGACCGTCGGCCCCCATGGCGACCTGGCCCCCCTTGCGGACCGCGAGCACGGTGGTGCCGTGGAAACTCTGCGTGGTCATGTGTTCTCGGGTCTGGTGAGGGAAGGAAATCGCGAAGCCCCATGTGCGAATGGGAGGATCAGCGAGCGAAAGATGCATCCAGTCATGCCAAGAGTACACCCGGACGAGGAGCGGGTGCGGTCGATGGCATCCGGGAATCCGCGCGAACGGGGGTCCCGACGGGTCAGGCGGGCTCGGGTCCCACCGCTTCAGGCACGCGGGTGCGCGCCGCGGTAGATGCGCTTGAGACGTTCCCTGGATGTGTGCGTGTAG
>VYDD01000295.1 GCA_009843625.1 Gammaproteobacteria bacterium
CATCGGGGGCTCCTGGCTGCGGGGATGCGCACGCGGCATGCATGCGGGCACAGGAGCGAATGTCGTGCGCGAAGGGCCGCTTCACAACCGTACGGCCGGGGTGCCCACGAGTCTTGAGGACGAGTTGCTGCCGGCCTCCTCGGGCGAGGAGCCCCCGATGCTCAGTTCGAGTGCATCTTGAAGCTCCACCGCCGCGGACCGGATCGCTTCCGGTTCGAGTCGGTTTCCTGGTCCGAAGCGGCCAACGGCGCCTCGGCAGCCTGGGGCGCGGAATCGGCATCCTCAGGGAGGGACATCGTCTCGAGTGCCGCGTCACGCGTGTCGTACACGGGGATGATCTTGTCGAAGCCGCTGAGCGTGACGACTGCGGCAATCGCCGCCGGAAGCCCGCACATCCCCATCGCCTTGCCGGATCCGCGGAATCTCTTGGCCAGCACCAGCAGGACGCTCAGGCCGGCGCTGCTCATGTAGGAAAGACCGCGCAGGTCGAGGAGGAGGGCTCTCTCGTCCGCCGGCACCTCCGACACCAGCGCTTCCCGAAATGCCACGCTGTTCACGCTGTCGACACGACCCGCGGGCGAGGCGATCAGCACGCCATTCATCCTTTCCCAACTGACCTTCAGGTCCATGGGCCTACCCCGGCACTTGCATGGTATGGGGATTCAGCGCGCACTCCGACAGAATACCAATGCCACAAGCTGCAGGCTCCGTCGCCCGGTGTCAACACGACTCGGGTTCGCCTGCGGATGGTCCACCCACGGCGCGGAATGTCCCGCCGGAACCAGTTGAACCGGTCCGGAAACGGTGGTACGATCCCGTCGCCAAGCGTCTCCGGGACGGATTCCACGATGCAATCTGCGAGAACATGAGCGGGCAGCGCGATAGCAGCGGCCGCACCGACACTGCTGGTGTCCACTGGCTCTCGGCGCTCGAATCCGAGGCCATCGAGATCATCCGCGAGGGAGCCGCGACCGCGGCCCGACCCGTCATGCTCTATTCGATGGGCAAGGACTCGTCGGTGTTGCTCCATCTCGCCCGCAAGGCGTTCTGGCCCGCGCGCCCCCCCCTTCGCCTGCTGCACATCGACACCACCTGGCAGTTTCGGGAGATGATCGCCTTCCGCGACCGCATGGCCGCCGAGGCGGGCGTCGAGCTGCTGGTTCACGTGAACCGGGAGGGCCTGAAGGCCGGCGCAGACCCGTTCGCCGACGGATCGGAGCGCTATACCGGCGTGATGATCACCGAAGCGCTGCGCCAAGCGCTGGACGCGGGGAACTACGACATCATCTTCGTGGGCGGCCGGCGGGACGAGGAGAAATCACGGGCGAAGGAGCGGGTGTTCTCCTTCCGCAACGCAGCCCATCAGTGGGACCCCAGGGCGCAGCGCCCCGAGCTCTGGGGCCTGTACAACACGCATGTCCGGGCGGGCGAATCGCTCCGCGTGTCTCCGCTCTCCAATTGGACGGAGGCCGACATCTGCGCTACATCGCGTCCGAGGCGATCCCTGTGGTTCCGCTGTACTTCGCGAAGAAGCGCCCGGTCGTCGAACGTGAAGGCCAGTGGATCATGGTCGACGACGAGCGCATGCCTCTCGAGTCCGGCGAGGAGCCCCGCTGGCTTCGCGTTCGCTTCCGCACCCTGGGATGCTACCCGCTCACGGCCGCCGTCGAGAGCGATGCCGACACGCTGGAGGCGATCCTCGCCGAGACCCTGACGACCCGCTACTCAGAACGCCGGGGACGGCTGGTGGACCACGACGGGGACGCCTCCATGGAACGCAAGAAGAGGGAAGGCTACTTCTGAGTCAATACTCGAAAGTGTGACATTTTCGATGCCTGAAAGTGCGACATTGTCGATGTCCATTGACACGGAGGGCCGAACGGTTAGGATCAGGACGCGGGCAATGCGAATGACCTTCCAGAAATGCCTATGAATACTGGAGTTATAAGACTATCCGGGATGTCTTGGAACTCCGTCGAATTCCCGCAATGCTGAGGTTGGCCGAAGAGCTGCTGCTTCTGCTGATCGACAAGACCCACGGCGATCTCGCGTCGGTCCCGGAAGTCCCCCTGAGGTATGCGCTGGCGGGCGCCGTCCTCATGGACCTGGCGCTGGAAGAGCGCATTGACACCGACCTCGAGCATCTATTCATCGTCAACGCCACGCCGGCCGGCGATGAGCTGCTCGACCCCTCGCTCGCCGAGATCTCCGATACGTCCGACATGCACGATGCCGGATACTGGGTGAAGTATCTGGCCAGGCCGGCCGTTGCCGACGGACTCCGGGATCGAGCGATCGACCACCTGGTCGAAAAGAGGATTCTGAAGCGGGACCGGGGGAACCTGCTGTCGCTCGCGCGCCGGGTCGTTCACGCCCGAAGGTACCCCATGGTGGACGGCAGGGCCGAGCGGGAAGTCGAACTTCGCATCATGGGCGTTCTGTTCAGCGACGAGATTCCGAGTCCCCGGGATGTCATGCTGATCTGCCTCGTTGACGCCTGCGGACTGTTCGAGCGCCTTCTTTCGCGGGCTGAACGGGAGGAAGTGGCAGAGCGCCTCGATCTGATTCACCGCCTCGACTCGATCGGGCGCGCGGTCTTCGAGGCGATCAGCGATGCCGGCATCGCTCAACCTGGGGAGCGGCGGGACGGGCGGGTGCCGGGAGCCGTCACCGCCGACATGCGGACCCGGGCGCTGGCCGCTCAGCCCCTCGCCAACGGGGGCGGGATTCCCCTGGTCGGGAACGCCCTCAGCATGCGGGGCGACCTGGTAGCCTTTCTCGCGCGGCAGTACCGGATGCTTGGGCCCGTTTTTCGTGTCCGCGCGTTTTCGCGCGCCTTTACGGTTCTCGCCGGACCCGACGCCAACAAGCTCCTCCAGCGGAAGGGCAGGACCCTTTTTCGCAACCTCCGCGCGTTCGAGGGTGTGGCGAGAGCATTCGAAGCTCACCGGCTGGTCCTGAGCATGGACGGCGGCGATCATTTCCAGTTGCGGCGCGTGCTGAAGCACGGCTATTCGCGTGCCTACATGCTCAAACGTGTGGCCGAGTCCTCCGACATCGCTTCTCGGGTCGTCAACGGATGGCCCATCGGACGCCCGTTCACCGTGATGCCCGCCATGCAGCGCATCGTCGGCGAGCAGATCGGCCAGCTTTGCACCGGTGTTTCGCCGGGAGCCTGTCTGACGGACCTCGCGCACTATCTGGAGCGGACGCTGGCCGTGCGCGCCCTGCACCGGCGCCCCGAGGTGATGATGAAGACCCCGCGCATGCGCCGCGCGCGGAAACGCATTGAAGTTCTGGTCGATTCGGTGGTGCAGGCCCATGCGCCGGAGTACCGGACCGGAAAGGAGCGCGACCTGATCGACGATGTCCTGGAACTGCACAGGACCAATCCGCAGTTGCTGCCCGAGCACGACCTTCTTTCTGCCTGCATCGGACCTTTCATTGCCGGGCTCCACACCGCCGCCAGCGTCAGCGCATTCATGCTCTATTCGGTGCTGAGGCATCCCGAGGTCGAGACGCGAATGCGGCCCGAGATCGATGAGCTGTTTGCGAACAGTGGCCCTACCGCCGAGAAAATCGGCGCCATGGACGTTGCCCACCGGGTTGCGCTGGAGACCCTGCGCCTGTACCCGGTGGCTCCCGTCGCCCTGCGACAGGCGGTCAACACCTTCGAGTTCGGGGGATACACCGTTCCGGCGGGCACACACGTGCTGGTCGCTACTACGGTCCCGCATCGCTGTGCCGAATACTATCCGCACCCGGAGAGATTCGATATCGACCGCTACACGCCGGAGCGCGCCGAGCACCACACGTTCGGGGTGTATGCCCCGTTCGGCCTCGGCACCCACCGCTGCCTCGGCGACGGCTTCGCGGAAGTGCTGATGGTCATGACGCTCGCGACGATTCTTCACCGGGTCGACATCGCCATGGCTCCACCCGGCTACAGGATGAAGATCGACTACCTCACGTCGGCGACCCCCGGCTCCAGCTTCAGAATCAAGGTCCTCGGCCATCGGGGATAAAGAGGAGCCGGCTTGCCCAGTCCGGGGAAAACCCCACCGCACCTGGCCGCCACCGCACCGCTGGGGGTTTGGCTTCGCCTGATCCGGGAGAACGGGGGCGTGGCCCGACCCTACTGGGGAAAGCTGGCGCGGGTGCTGATGACGAGCGTCGCCCTGTCGCCGTTGCGGACCTTCGAGCGGCTGTGGTTCGACCGCCGGGTGTCGCGGACGAAGCTCCATCCCTCGCCGGTGTACGTTCACGGCTTCGCGCGCACGGGGACCACGCACCTCCACAACCTGCTCGCGCACGATCCCCGTCTCGGTTTCCCAACCACACTTCAGGCCTTCGCTTCGCCGATGTTCCTGACCACTCGCGGCTGGCTGGAACGCCTGATCGCGAGGAAACTCCCGAGAACGCGGCCGATGGACAACGTGGCGGTCTCCATGTCGCTGCCGCAGGAGGAGGAACTTGCGCTCGCGTGCACCTCGCACCTGTCGCCCGTTCACCAGGTCTCGTTTCCGAACCGCATGAAGGAGTTTGCGGAGAGATTCGGATCGATGCGTCTGACCCCGCAGGAGTTGGCGGAGTGGGAGCGCGCGTATCTGCGGGTGCTGCGCCAGGCGACGCTGGCGGCGGAAGGGCGGAGGCTGGTGCTGAAGAGCCCGGCGAATCTGGGGCGCACAGCGCTTCTGCGCCGCCTGTTCCCTGAAGCGAAGTTCGTCTTCATCATGCGCAACCCGTATGTCACCTACATGTCGAACCTGAGGCTCTACCAGAGCCTGCTTCCGGCATACCGGATGACCGATTACGAATGGGAGTCGGTGGCTGCCGCCATACGGAGCAATTTCACGGTGATGACGCGGCGGTACATGCGGGACCGCGAGTCGATTCCGAAAGGCAACCTAGTCGAAGTGAGGTTCGAGGACATCGAACGTGATCCGCTGGCGGAACTCGAGCGCATCTACCGTGAGCTGGAACTTCCCGGATGGGAGCGGGCCAGAGGCCCCGTTGCCGCATACCTGACGACACTCTCAGGCTACAGGAAGAACCGGTACCGGATCGACCCGGCCGTCGTCGACATCGTCGACAGGGAATGGGGGTTTGCTGTGAAGGAGTGGGGATACGCGCCCCCGGAGGCCGACGATCGACCGGCGGGGACCGAATGAGTGGCGATCCGGATGGCGGGACGTTTGCGCCGGTCTTCGTCGTCGGCACCGGACGATGCGGATCCACGCTGCTCTCGGCCATGGTGCGGCGGCATCCGCGGATCCTGAGCGTGTCCGAGTTCTTCGCCTACCTCGGGCCGGGCGCGGTTCGCGCGCCACGTGTAACCGGCGAAGCCGCTTTTCGCAGGCTGAACACGCCCACGCCGGCGCTGCGCGCCTTTCTCAAGGACGCATCCATCGGCGAGTTGCTCTACCCCGTCGGTGCGGAGGGCCGCCACGGGGCCGACGATCTGCCACCGATCATGTGCACGACGCTCCCGCATCTGACGGATGAGCCCGAAGAGCTGTGGGCCGATCTGAGTCCGTCGCTGCGCGCCCGAGGACGTTATCGTCTGACGGATCACTACCGCTTCGTGTTCGAGTGGTTGCGACGGCGGTTCGACAGAGCGGTCTGGGTGGAACGAACGGGCGGCACCCTGCCGATGACGCCGGTCCTCGCCCGTCACTTTCCGGACGCCCGCTTCGTCCACATCTACCGGGATGGGAGGGACACGGCGATTTCGATGTGCAATCACCCGGGCTTTCGCGGGATGGCCATCAGTTCGCTCATGCTGAAGAAGGTCGGACTGGATCCGTTTTCGCACCTGAACTGGCGGGGAAGCAGTCCATGGGTTCACGTTGTCGCCCGCGTTCAGATGCGGCTCGTGTCGCCCGGGCGCCTCATCGAGAGCGACATCCCCCTGGAGTCCTTCGGCTGGCTCTGGAGCGGCATGATCGAGAGGGGAACGACGTTCCTGGACACGCTTCCTCCCCAACGGGTGCTTTCCATGCGTTTTGAAT
>VYDD01000234.1 GCA_009843625.1 Gammaproteobacteria bacterium
GGGCAACCGGGCCCCGGCGCCGCGTCCCTCCTGCGGCCGGGTGCAGTGCTCGCGGGCCGCATCACGCGCCCCTCCCCGGAAGCGGACCCGGCGGACGGCGGCCCGGTGGGGTTCCTCCCCGAACTCCCTCCCGAGCCGGAGGCCGCCGTCATCCCCGGGGCCGGGCCGATCGAGTTCCAGGACCTGGACGTGCGCATCCGGGGCAGGGGCGAGTTCGGGGGCGACTGGACCCGTTTCCGTCCCTGCGATGCCGGCATCCAGCTGGGGTGCCAGCCGGGACTCCTGCCTCGGCTCGTGCCCGAGCTCCAGTTCGGAGTCCAGATGGGCGGCACCATCTCGGAGCGGATCGTGGTGAACGTCGACTACGACCAGACCCGCGAGTTCTCGGCCACCAACAACATCAACGTCTTCTATCAGGGCGTGGAGGACGAGATTCTCCAGGGCGTCGAGGTCGGGGACGTGACCTTCGGGCTGCCCGATTCGCGCTTTCTCACCGAGGGCATTCCGGCCGGCAATTTCGGGCTGCGGGCCACTGGCCAGGTGGGCCCGGTGGACTTCGAGACCGTGTTCGCGCAACAGCGGGGCGACCTGTCCTCGCGGGAGTTCCGCCTGGCGGGGGCAGGCACCGACCGCGCCTTCGTCCAGGAGGACACCATCGTGGTCGACAACGCCGACTACGTGCGCGGCCAGTTCTTCTTTCTCGCCGACCCGCGCAACCTCTTCGACTACCCGCACATCGATGTCCTTGGGGCGGACCCCAGCACGGTGCCCTCCTCCGCCATCCCGGGGGCGGAGCCGATTCAGCTCTACCGCTTCGAGAACGACCCCGTCACCCGCCAGCAGGTGGAGGGCTACATCCAGGCCGACGCCTCGGCCACGCTCGGGGACGACACGGTGACGGAATCCGGGTGGTTCCGCTACCTGCAGGCGGGCGTCGACTACTTCGTCCATCCAAGCGGCCTGTGGATCGCGCTCCGCAGCCCGCTGCGCCGCGACGAGATGCTGGCGGTCACCTACGTCACCGCCGCCGGCGACACCGTCGGCGACTACAACCCGGAGCGCATTCACAACGAGGGGGGACGGCCGCGCCTCTCGCTGCTGCGCGCCTCGGAGCCCAATCACCAGCCGGGCCGGCCCACCTGGGACCTGGAGATGCACCAGGTCTACCGGGTATCGGGCTCGAACGACGTCGAGATTCCTTCGGTCTCGCTCGACATCTCCGTCGGCGAGCTGAGCGCGGGGAGGACCTTCACCCGCGGCCTCGCCGGAGAGGACATCACCTATCTGAAGCTGCTCGGGCTCGACGAGGAATCTCCCGTCGACGTCATCGACCGTGCCTACGTCTACAAGCCCGCCGCAGACGACTTCGAGGAGCAGCCCGCGGTCTCCGGCACCTTCATCATCTTCCCGACCCTCAGGCCCTTCGCCGAGCCACCGCCGATATACTCGCTGGGGCTCTCCGCGGAGGAGACCTCCGAGATCCTTGCGGGGGACGCCAACCCGGAGATCTACGACGCAGTCGATCCCTACGAGCGTGAGAACGCCGGGCTCTACTGGCTCACCATTCCCTTCCGCGTGCGCAGCGAGGGGCTCATCTCGTCCTTCTCGCTGGGCGCGCTCGGCATCCGCGACGGCAGCGAGCGGCTCTTCTTCGGAGACCGCGCGCTGGTAGCACGCGACGACTACGTCATCGACTACGACATGGGGCAGGTACAGCTGCTCAACGCGGAGACCCTCTTCGCCAGCGACCCGCAGGGCGACCTGCGCGCCACCTGGGAGCAACAGGCGCTCTTTCAGATCGCTCCGACCTCGGTCTTCGGCATGAACGCCAGCACGGCCCTCGGGGATGCGGGCCAACTCAACTTCCTCGGGCTTTACCAGCGCGAGAGGGGGCTTCTGCGCCGGCCCCAGCTTGGCGTCGAGCCGGCTTCGATCCTGCTGGGTGGCCTGAACGGGCGCATGGACCTGGAACTGCCGGCGTTGGACCGGGCGCTGGACCGGATCCCCGGGCTGGCGCACTCGGGCATCTCGCGGCTGAGCGTGAACGGGGAGATGGCGCTCTCCCTGCCGAGCCCGAACACCGCGGGCGACGTCTACTTGCACGACTTCGATTCCACGAGCGACCTTCCGCTCGCCAGCCTGAGCACGGGCTGGCGGCTGGGAAGCGCGCCGCAGTTCCGTCACGGCGCGCTCGAGGCCCTTCCGCCGGAGCTCGGCGCCGGGGACATCGCCTCCCTCCAGTGGCAGCATACCTGGATCACCGAAGGGGCGAGCGGGGACAGCACGGGCGTCTTCGAGGGCTTTCTCCCCCGCAACGACATCGACCGGCAGATCAACTTTGCGGGCAACGAGTTCCGCGAACCCGGGCTGCTGCTCACCTTCGGGGTCGGCGACGGCGCCGCCGGGGGACGGTTCGACCGCAGGCGCTGGCGCTCGATCACCGCCAATCTCGCGAGCACCGGCCTCGACCTGACCCGGACCGAGTTTCTGGATCTGTACATCGCGGGGGGCGAGGACCTCACCCTCGTCTTCGACCTGGGGACGGTGAGCGAGGATGCGCTGTTCGTGGGCGCCAACGGGCTCACCGGCGGGACCCGCGAGGGCGGAAGCGCGTGGGGACTCGGTGCGCTCGACCAGGAAGCCGACCCCCGCCAGGGCGAGATATGGAACGACGAGCTCGACCAGCGCGGGCTGTGGGACGAGGCGTGCCTGGCGACCCGGGCGGTGGTCTATCGGATCGGCGACCCCAGGGTCAACTGCACCCGGGGCAACGGACGTCCGGACTCGGAAGACCTGGACGGGGACGGCAATCTGGACATCGACGAGCGCTACATGCGGTACCTGGTGGAGCTCGACGGATCCTCCCCCTACCTGGTGCGCGACACCATCGAGACCGGAACCCAATTCCGCCTCTACCGGATTCCGCTGCGCGGGCCGCAGGCGATCAATCCGGGCGGGATCTTCACCGACGGCGATTTTCGCGCCGTCAAGCACCTGCGTCTCACCATCACCGGCAACGGCGAGGCAGCGGCCGTGCTGGCGCGCATGCGCCTCGTCGGCTCGCGCTGGGTGAAGCGCGCGGGCGAGGGGGTGCTCACCGGAGTGACCGGCGATGACCCGGGAACGGGCGGCGCCATCGAGGTGAGCCCGGTGGGTGCGGTGGAGGTGGGTGCCGCCTACCACCCGCCGCCCGGCGTGGTGGAACAGCTCGACGATCCCGTCAGCGCCCTGGGGGCGCAGGGCGTGGAGTTCAGCGAGAAGGCGCTTGGCATCACCTACAGGGGGCTTCCCCCCGGGGAGAGGGCGGAGGTCTATCACCGGTTTCCCCAGCGTCCCAGGAACTTCCTCACCTACAGGCAGGCGCGCATCTGGGCACTGGCGCGCCGGGGCGACTGGGGGATGGACCGTCCCACGTATTTCTTCCTGAAGGTCGGGAGCGACGAGGACAACTTCTATCTCTACCGCACGCCGCTGGAACCGGCCGTGGATCCCGACGGGACCCGGGCCGAGGACTGGCTCCCGGAGATTCTGGTGGACTTCGACCGCTGGCTCGAATTGCGCAGCGAGGCGGAGCAGCGGCTCATCGAGGATCCGCCGACCGCCGGCGCGCCAGCGCTGGTGGTATGGAGCGCCGACTCGACCTACGCGGTGGTGCTTCAGGACCGCGCGCGCGCCCCCAATCTCTCGCAGGTGCGCGAGCTGTCGCTGGGCGTCTGGAACGAGGGCGACTTCCCCGACGACGGCGAAGTGTGGATCAATGATTTCCGTCTCTCCCGGGCCGTCACCGACCGCGGACTCGCGAGCCACCTGAACGTGGACCTGAACGCGTCCGACTTCATGACCACGCGCATCTCGGTCTCCGACCGGGGCGCCCTGTTCCGCCAGCTGGAGGGCGATCCAAGCTACCAGCGCGACCAGCAGTGGACGGCGAACTCGACGCTGCAGCTGAGCCGCTTCACCCCCGCCTCATGGGGTATCGAGCTGCCGCTGACCGTTTCGCATACCACCTCCGGCCAGGATCCCACATTCCTGCTGAGGAGCGATATCCGCGCCGACCGGCTCGAGGGGCTGCGCAAGGTCGCCTTCGACCGAACCCGCGTCGGGCTGTCGTTCCGCAAACGGACGCCCTCCAGCAACCCGCTGGCCGCGATCTTCCTGGACGGCCTGAGCGCGCGCGCCGGGTACTCGTCGTCGCAGTCGGCGACCGCCACCTCGGACTCGGATTCGCGGGTGGTGGACGCGCGGGTGGGCTACGACCGGGCGCTGGAGCCGCGCACCCTGCCGGTGGTTCCGGGCTTTCTGGGTGGTGTGGTGCGTGCCCTGCTTCCGGAATCGCTGGAGGAGCGGGTGCTGGCGAGCCGTCTGCGCTGGAGCCCGGAGCGGATCGGGTTCGGGGCATCCTACGCCAACCAGCGCAACCAGACCTATCGCTACGAGCAGATCCTGCGCCTGCCCGGCGATTCCACCGCGACCCGCACCCGGTCTCCCCGGAGAGGCGTGGATACGGATGCGCGCATCATCTTCCGGCCTTTTCAGTCCGTGACCGCGACCACCGACTTCACTTCCACCCGCGATCTGCTGGCTCCGGAACTCGCGGTCAGGGATCCGGCGGTGCGGCCGCTGCTGGCGCGGGAGCGGTGGTCGCCGGGAGGCGTCGACCTGGGCTGGGAGACGAATCGCCGGGTTCGCACCAACATGCGCTGGGGACCCCGGCCCGCCGACTGGCTGCAGTGGACGCTGACCTGGACGACCACCTACAGCTCCGACCGCAACGCCACCCTGGTGCGGCGCCAGGTGGTGGAGGCGGACACGCTGCGCGACCTGCAGCGCAACGTGGGTGGACAGCGGAGCGCGAGCGCTTCCGTCATCTTCGACCCGGGGACGCTCGCCCGGGGCGGCCCTCCCAGGCCGGGCGCGTCCGACGCTCCCCAACAGGGGACGATGCGCCGTCTCGCCGGCGCGCTCTCGCCCATTACGGTCAACTGGCAGGACGGCCTCACCTCGCGCTTCAACCGCGAGGTGCTGGACCCGGATGTGCGGTATCAGTTCGGGCTGAGCGACCTCGACGGGTTCCGGGTGGTGGACGGGGCCACCGCGGCCACGCTCGTGGACCGAAACGGCTGGGCCACGGGTTCGGGGGTCACGCTCCTTCCGGGAGTCACCGCGAGCGTGGACTACTCGGTCACCGACATCGCCACCTTCGACACGCGCAGCGACCGCGCGGCGAATACCCGCAGTTGGCCCAACATCGTCCTGAGGGCGTCGTCGATTCCGTTGCCGTCCTTCATGCAACCGGTGGTCGAGCGCCTCACCCTGAACTCGGGATACCGGGTCGACACCCGCCGACTCTCTTTCGGCACGGGAACCCAGCAGCAGAGGCTGCAGGAGGACGCAACCATCCCGCTCGACGTGTCGGTGCGCTGGGGAGGCGGTTTTTCGGCCAGCTACCGGACCACCATGACCCGCGGCGAGGGCACCGATCCCACGGGCGACACCCGCCGCCGCCGAAACACCCACGTCTTCACCATGAGCGGCAGCTTCACGCCGCCGGGAGAGCTGGGAGCGCGGCTGGAACGGCCGATCCAGGCGTCGCTGCGCTACAATCAGGCGGGGCAGAGCGACTGTCGCATCACCTCCGGCAACGACGAGTGCGTGCCCTTCGTGGACCAGAGCAACGCCACCTTCAACCTCACGCTGGACACCGTCGTTTCCGAGCTGCAGGTGGGCTTTCAGGCCAGTTACACCAACCGCCAGTCGAACATCGGCCAGCGGCTGGGTTCGACCCAGTTCCAGATCGGCCTCTGGGGCCAGTTCGTGTACAACGCGGGAGCCTTCGCGGGACTTCCCTGAGAATGGCCGCAGCGGGTCTGCGGCTGCATTCGGCGATCCGCTGCCGGAACGGGTGACGCGCGTTCGAGGACAGAAGGTCCCAAACAGCCATCGAGGCGGACTGCTGAAATCCATTGCCGTCCATAGGCGTCCATAGAGTCCTGTAATCGACTGTATTTC
>VYDD01000319.1:0-1521 GCA_009843625.1 Gammaproteobacteria bacterium
CGATCCAGGGCAACTACGACGGCATCCAGATCTGGGACATCTCCGATCCGGCCAACCCCGAGTCGGTGATCACCTACGTGTGCCCGGCCTCGCAGAGCGACGTCTCCGTCTACGAGCATCTGCTGTTCGTGTCGGGCGAAGGGTTCGGCGGACGGCTCGACTGCGGCGGGGAGGGCATCGAGGAGGCCGTGAGCCACGACCGCCTGCGCGGCATCCGCATCTTCGACATCTCCGACATCACCGCGCCCGAATACGTCGCCAACGTGCAGACCTGCCGCGGCTCGCACACGCACACAGTGCTCGAGCACCCCGGCGACGACGAGAACGTGTACGTCTACGTCTCCGGCTCGGCTCCGGTCCGGCCCGCCGAGGAGCTGCCCGGCTGTTCCGGCGCATCCCCGGAAGAGGATCCCAACACGGCGCTCTTCCGCATCGAGGTCATCAGGGTGCCCGTTGCGGATCCGGCCAGCGCCGCCATCGTGAGCTCGCCCCGCATCTTCGAGGATCTGGTGGCGCCCCCCACGCACGGCCCCGCGCCCGACGATCTCGCCCAGATCGAGGCCGCCCGCGAGCGCGGCGCCTTCATCGTGGAAATCATGGGCGAACAGATGATCCTGCCCAACCCTTCGGCCGCACAGATGCTGGCGCAGATCGTCGCCCAGCGCGGCGGCGAGGGTCCGCCGACCGCGGCCGACAGCGCTACGTTGCGCGAGGCTCTCCCGGCGATGGTGGCGGAGATGACGGCCGGGGCGCATGGAGAAGCTTCCGGCCCCACCCAGTGCCACGACATCACCGTGTACCCGGCCATCGGGCTCGCCGGAGGGGCCTGCGAGGGATACGGCATGCTGATCGACATCAGCGACCCCGAGAACCCGGTGCGGCTCTCCGAAGTGGCCGACTCCAACTTCTCCTACTGGCACTCGGCCACGTTCAACAACGATGGCACTGCCGTCATGTTCACCGACGAGTGGGGCGGCGGCGGTGCGCCCAAGTGCCGTGCCTCCGACCCGCCGGAGTGGGGCGCCAACGCGATCTTCACCGTCGAGGACGGGGAGATGGTGTTCCAGAGCTACTTCAAGCTGCCGGCGCCGCAGACGCCGCAGGAGAACTGCGTCGCGCACAACGGCTCGCTCATTCCGATCCCCGGCCGCGACATCATGATCCAGGGGTGGTACCAGGGCGGCATCTCCCTGATCGACTGGACGGATCCGGTGAATCCGGTGGAGATCGCCTACTTCGACCGCGGGCCCGTCGACGGCGAGGTGATGCGGATGGGCGGAAGCTGGTCGGTGTACTGGTACAACGGCGTGATCGTCAACTCCGAGATCGCCCGCGGGCTGGACATCCTCGAGCTCGTTCCCAGCGAGGCGATGACGCAGAACGAGATCGACGCCGCCAACGCCGTACAGCTGACCCATCTCAATTCCCAGGGGCAGCCCATCTTCGAGTGGCCCGCGACCTTCGCGCTGGCACGGGCCTACCTGGACCAGCTCGAGCGGCACCGCGGGCTGGACGCGGCCC
>VYDD01000319.1:1531-5974 GCA_009843625.1 Gammaproteobacteria bacterium
GTCCCTCCCAGCCAGGTGGTTGCGTCGAACCCGGCGGCCCGGATCGCGTCGGCGCGGGACGAACTTGCTGCCGCCGAAGGCATGATGGGATCGGGGCGCTCCTCGGCGCTGCGCTCGCTCGCCGATGCGCTCCGCGGTGACGCGCGCGGTGCGCTCGATGCCGCCAGGGTGGAGATGCTCGCGGACGCCGTGCGGGAACTGGCAGACGCAGGTTAGCGGGGAAGTCCCACCGAAGCTGCGGCCCGTCCCCCGCCGGGGGGGCGGGCCGTTTGCGTCGGTCCCTTGCCGCACGCCCGCGCGCGCCCTACTAGTCAATTGGATGCAAGGCTCTTCGCGTCGCCGGGGACCGGTGGCGGGACGTGAGCCGCTCACCCTGGCTGGAGGTCGAGATGGTGGAAGTCGATCGCAAAACCTTCCTCGCAAGCCTTCCCGCGGGTGCTCTCGCCGTCATGTCCCACGAGGACAAGGCGGAGGCCCTCGAGCACTACATGGAAGACGAGCTGGACAAGAAGATCGCCGCACGGCGAGGGGAGGCGGACGGTGAAGCCGGCTCCATCATCACCCTCGACGAGCTCGAGCAGGAGGGACCCCGGGCGCCGCGAGGCACCGGGCGGCTCTTCCAGCCCCGCGAAGAGGAATTCGAGCCGATGCCGGAGAATCCGCATCTCCTCGACTACTTCCGGCTCCGCTTCGCGCCCGCGAACCACGTCCTGCAGAGCGCCACCCACGCGCTCACCACGGGGCAGCCCGAGCGCACCATCTTCGCGTGCCTGATGCACGACGTCGTGCTCAACATGATCAAGGTGGACCACGGCTGGTGGGGCGCCCAACTGATCGAGCCCTACGTGGACGAGCGCATCGCCTGGGGTATCCGCTATCACGGGCCGCTGCGCTTCTATCCCGACGATGAGTTCGGATACGAGTATCCGGAGATGTACAACCGCATCTTCGGGCACGACTACGTGCCGGAGCCCTACATCAAGCAGGCCTACGAGTACGCGCGCAACCACAGGTACTACGCCGAGTCGCGGCTGATCACGGTAAACGACACCTACGCGTTCCAGGACGGCATGGACGTGAACATCGAGGTGTTCACCGACATCATCGGGCGCCAGTTCAAGCACCCGAAGGAAGGGTTGGGCTTCGACAACAGCCCGGTCGCGCACATGTGGCGCACGATCGCAAACCCCAACAGACCGCTGTAGGAAGGAGTCTTTAAGGCTGACCGGTGCTTCCGGAGCGGAACTCCGGGCGCCGGCGGGATTCCGAACACGGGCCGACGCCCCTGGGAGGGACCCGAAAGAGGTTGGGGTGGACAGGAAGATGAAGCGGAACAAGGCGAGAGCCCACCACCGACGCACCGTCGGAGGTTGGGCTCTTCCCATTCTGGTGATCGCCGGGCTCGCGCAGGCCACTGCGGCCAGCGCGCAGGCACCGGGCGAGCATTGGGTCCGCGGCGTCGTCACGGACTCCACGGGCGCGGCGCTTCACAACGCCATGGTGGTCGCGCTCTCCAGGCCGGACTCGGTGCTGACCGAGTACACCCTCTCGTCGCAGGACGGCCGCTTCACCATCGACGGCCTGCCTGCGGGGAGCTACATCCTCCAGGTCACGCTGATCGGCTACAGGACCCTGCGCCGCGACTTCGACATCGCGAACGCCGGCGTGGACGCCGGCAGAGTGATGCTTGCGGTCACGGCGCTGGAAGTGGACTCGGTGGTGGTCAGCGTGGAACACGTCCCCTTCGTGAATCAGCGCGACACCTTCAGCTACAACGTGCAGGCGTTCCCGACGCCGCCCAACGCGACCGTCGAGGAGCTGCTGCGGCGGCTTCCCGGGGTCGACGTCGATGCCGACGGGTCGATCACGGCACAGGGCGAGGAGGTCACGAAGATCCTCGTGGACGGCAAGGAGTTCTTCGGCGACGATCCCTCGGTCGCACTGGAGAATCTGCCCGCGGACGCCATCGAGCAGATCGCCGTGTACGACAAGGAGTCGGACATGGCCGAGTTCACGGGCATCCCGGACGGCGAGGAGGAGCGCACGATCAACCTGAAGCTCAGGGAAGAGGCGAGAACCGGGTATTTCGGCCGAGCCCGGGGCGACATTGGCGGTGACGGCGGCAGCCGGGCCCGTCTGACTGCGCCGGTGGGCAGTGAAGCGCGCTACAACGGTTCGCTCTCTCTTAATCGCTTCTCGCCCACCGTCCAGTTGGCGCTGACCGCAAACGCGAACAACGTGAACCAGGGGCGCTCCCGCGGCGGATTCCCGAATCTTGCCGCCGGCATGCCCGGGGGCGGCGGCGGGAGGTCGAGCGACGGTCTCACCGAGACCATGAGCCTCGGGGTAAACGGAAGCCGGGAATTCAGCGAGGAGACCTGGCTCCGAGGCAGCTACACCATCAGGGAGCTGGACAATCTCCAGGACCGGAGCCTGCAGCAGCGGGCGCTTTTCGGATCGGATGTCGCGTCGCTGGTCGACCAGACCAGCAAGCAGGAAGCCGGCAACGTGAGTCATCGCCTGGACCTGAACGGGCAGCTCGAATTCTCCGAAGGGCATGAGTTGCGCCTGCGCATGAGAGGGAACGCGCGCTCGTCGTCGCTGACTTCGTTCGCCAACCGGCAAACGCATACCCTCGGCGGGGACATGCTCAACTCCGCCACCACCGACTACTTCGTGGACGGCAACGAGCTGGGCGGGGACGGACGGCTCACCTGGCGCAGGCGCCTGAACGAAGAGGGCCGCAGCATCGTCGCGGAGCTGACGAGCGACCTCGAGGACTCCGATGTCTCCGCCGACCTGTCCTCGCTGGTTACGGGGGAGAGGCGCACCAGGGAGGGAGACGCCGATGTCGACGATGTGCGCGAGATCCTGCAGGACCACTCGCGGGTGGGGTGGACCCGGACCAATTCGGCGCGTCTCTCGCTGACCCAGCCGCTCGCGGAAGGGCACACGGTCGAGCTCTTCGGCCAGCGCAACGCAACCCACCAGGACCGCAACAACGCCGTCTACGATCACGTCGACGGCACCCTGGTTCACAACCCGGGGATGAGTTCGGGATTCGAACGGGCCTATACCTACCTCCAGGGCGGCACGCGCTACAGCCGCGACACCGAAACCTCCTGGCTCACACTCGGGATCCGCCTGCAGAGATCCAACCTCGAGGGCGTCATCCTGGGCCGGGACGCGTCCATCGCCAACGGCTACACGCACCTGCTCGCCAACGCGCGCCTGAAGAAGGAGATCAAGGAAGGACAGACCCTCCAGATCCGGTACGACGGCTCAAGCCGCGAGCCCTCGCTCACGCAGCTGCAGCCCTACGCCGACAACACCGATCCCCTCAACATCTACTCCGGGAACCCGGATCTGCGCCCGGAATACCGGCACCGGGTCAACGCCGACTACCGTTTCTTCGATGAGGTGACCTTCATCAACCTCCGCACCTTCACCCGCTTCACCTACACCGACGACAACATCTCGATGTCGCGGGTTTTCGACGAACGCGGCTTCCAGACGCGGATGCCGGTCAACACCAGCGGAGAGTGGTCCGGCAGCCTGGGAGCCAATTTCGACACCCCGATCAGGAGACTGGGCATCGACGTCGAGCTCGAATACGACGTCAGCTATTCGGAGGGGACGGAGCTCGTGAACCACGCGGCCAACGAGAGCCGCATCCTGCGCAACTCGCTCGAGATCGGGTTGGACAACCGCGAGAAGGACCGGATCGACGTGCGCGCTTCGGTCAGCTTCAACTTCAACGACGTCGCGTACTCGCTGAACCAGGAACTCGACCGCGGCTACGTCAACAGCCAGTACCGCGCGGAAGCAACCTGGCACATCGGTGACGCCTGGACCCTGGAGTCGGATTTCCGCCACCGGGTCTTCGACCAGGGACTCTTCGGGGACGCGCGCAACGTCGCGCGCTGGGATGCCGCCATTTCCCGGCGCGTGCTCGACGAGCGCGCCGAGATCGAGCTGCGGGCCTACGACCTCCTGAACCAGAACCAGGGCGTCGCGATCACCAATTCGGCGAACTACATCCAGGAATCGCGTACGGACTCGCTCGGACAATACTTTATGCTCCGGGTGATGTACCGGCTGGGAACGCCGATGAACCGCAGGGGGTCGCGGAGAGGGCGGTAGGGGTCGGACGCACCGCGGCATCGAATGCCGGGGGAGTGCGGCCGCAGGCCGTCAGACTGCGTTCCTGTCGCGTTGCGTGCTCCGCGCGCATGTCATAGCCTTGCGTGTGTTCGGGCTCGTCACGCCTGAGGATCTCCTCGTGCGCGACGACCCGCGCCTGTTGGAGACGCAGAGCACACCAGCTACGCGGAGCAAGAGCGCACATGCGAGCGATCCGAATCCTAGCCCTGGTCCTGATTACGGCGGGAGCCCCCCTGTGGGTGGCCACCTGCGGCGGTGACGGCGGAACCACACCGACCC
>VYDD01000062.1 GCA_009843625.1 Gammaproteobacteria bacterium
ACCGGGACGTGCATGCCCAGCGAGCTCTCCGCGGCCATCGCGTCCAGGTTGGGCGTGGTCGCCGACTCCAGTTCGGTCAGGCCGGTGGCGGGGTGGGGGAGCCCGCCGACCCCGTCGACCACGATCAGGGTGATCGCTTCGCTACCCGGCATGCGCTCCACCAGGTCGTCCGGGAACCGCGTCACCCTGCCCACGCCGCCCGCCCTCCGTCCGTCCTCGGCATCCTGACCCTCGGAGATGATTGACTGACCGTCTGCTCACCGCGCGCGCCGTCCAGCCCGTGAACCAGGTTCATCAGCGGGCCCGACGCGGGCAACCCCGTCCCGGGCGCGACCGGGACGGACCCGCTCGCCAGCGCCCGTTTCGGTAGCAAGCGCGCGCCGCTCGCGATACAATGTACAAAGGCAGGAAACCACGGACCCCCGGCCACCAGCCGGCCCGGTCCCCGCGGGAGGACGCATCATGACGACTCGACCCCTTTTCGCTTTCTGTGTGCTGGCGACGTTGCTGGCTGCCGGCTGCGCGG
Source organism: Gammaproteobacteria bacterium (assembly GCA_009843625.1). Taxonomy (GTDB): domain Bacteria; phylum Gemmatimonadota; class Gemmatimonadetes; order Longimicrobiales; family Gaopeijiaceae; genus BD2-11. The sequence continues at coordinate 527 of VYDD01000062.1, forward strand.
GACAGCGACCGCCGCCCGGCATCGGCGGCGAGCCATCGCGGGATATCACCATCTTTGTGGACAACCTCGACTTCAACGACGCCCGCATCTACATCTCCACCGGCGGCGGACGCACCCGGCTGGGCAACGTTTCCGGCAAGACCCAGGAGCGATTCACGCGCGAGTGGAGGCTGCCGACCATCGGTTTCGAAGTCGATCTGCTGGGCGGCGGTCTCTACCGGACACAGGAAATGGCGGTCACCGCGGGCGAAGCCTTCGATCTCCTGATCCAGGCCGGCTTCGTTCGCCTGATCCCCAGAGGTCGCTGAACCATGAGAAAGGCACATCAGCGTGCCGGGCGGGCGATGATTGCGGTGCTCGCCCTGGCGGCGGCGCTCCCCATGTCCGCCAGCGGGCTGCAGCAGGAGCTTCCCGCCGGACTCGCGCTCAGCGTGGTGGACGTCGACTTCCTGGAGCGCGCCGACAATTCGCGCATCTACATGGTGGACTCCACCCTGGCCCGCATCGACGAGTTCATCGACTTCGGCTGTCCCACCTGCCGGTCCTTCTACATTCTGCGCACCGATTCGCTGAAGACGAACCTCGTCGACGCCGGGAGGGCGAACTTCGTGGTGCGCATGTTTCCGCTGGCCCGGCTCATGCGCGGGTTTCACGCGGCCGAGGCCGCCCTGTGCGCGGGTGGTCTGAACGACCGGCAGGGTTTCGAGGCAATGCAGCACCGCCTGTACATGAACCAGAGCGTGTGGCAGCCGCTGCAGGACCCGATTCCCGTCTTCCTCCAGTTCGCGGCCGACATAAACCTCCCGCTGGAGGATTTCCAGGCCTGCCTCATCCGCGACACGGTCGCGCCCCTCATCCTGAGCGACATGAACCTGGCCCAGGTGCTGTCGGTCGAGGGGACGCCCACGTTCGTGGTCAACCGGGGCGGGGAACTGACCGGAGAGGTCAAGCTCACCGGCGAGGAAGGAATCTCCTCCTTCGAGGAAGCCGTGACTCGCCTGTCGGGACCCGGAGGATAAGGTCTCGGAAGGCCTCGTCATGCTCAACTACGAGGTCGATCCTAAGGCGCTCGTGCCCTTTCCGTCGCTTGGCACCGAGTTCCACGCGTGGCACGAGAGTGCTGACCCAATGACCCACACCGAGATCGTCAGCTTCATCTCGGATGTCGCGAACCTGATGCGCGGCAGATACCAGGACGTCATCCTCCCGCTGACCGTCCTGCGGCGGCTCGACTCCACCACCGAAAAAGGTCGGGCGTACCTGGTAGACAACGATCTCGTATGGCCCGCGTGTCCGGTTTCCGCTGGGATGCTCCTCAAAGTCCCAGTAACTCCAGCAACTTCCGCAGTGCCTCGTCGTGGCGCGCGGCTCGCCTGACATCCTTGAAGTCAAAACGCCGCTTCAACTGCTTGGCGGTTAGCCACCCATTCTGGTAGTCAGGCCACAGTTTCCGTAACGCCCTCGCGGCATCGCTGGCCGAAATGAGGCGGGTCTCGTGGCCTTCGTGCAATCGAACCAGCAGGCCTTCCAGGTTCGGATTGATCAACACGACCTCGATTCCCCACTTGGACGCTTTGGCACGAGCGTCCCGGTCTGCCTCGCGATCCGCCTCCATGCGGTCCGAGTCCAGCAGCACCAGTCGTTTGCTGATGGAGCGGGGATCTGGGTGCTTCCTCAGGCGCCGCCGCGCTGTTTCGACGACCGCCAAGGAATCGCCGCCCCCGCCTGGTTTGATGTCCAGGTGAAGGTGGAGGCGTTCGTCATCACAGATGTGCCCGAGAAACCTCACGAAGGCTCGGTCACTCTTCCCTTCAACCCCGATGAAGACCACGCGCCTGCGGCGGACTCCACCCCCGCGCATGTCGTCTCAACCGAACCTCGGGAGCCCACCGAGCACGCCCCCCCGATACTTGGGATAGAGGCGGACATCACGCCGCAGGCCCCGCACGTCCTGGGCACCGTAAAGCCGGGTGGCCCCGCTGCCGTCCTTCTCGACGACAAAGACCTCTTCTTTCTCCAGATCGTCGAGTAGCCCGACGTGATGGGAGGACACGAGCAACTGAGCGTCGCGAGGATTGCTCTCGCGTGACCGGAACCAACTTAGGATCTCTGCCAGCATGTCGACATGCAATTCACCGTCGATTTCATCGAGGATCGTCAGCCCGGTCACATCCAATGCGAACTTGATCAACGGCAGCAGGTGAAGCAGACGCCGAGTTCCCTTGGACTCGAAGTCAAGGAGGATTGGCGTGTCCAGCCCGCTGTGGTTGAACCGTATGAGCTTATCGCCGAATCCGTCGACGACCTCCATGCCCTCGATCCCCAGGTCGCTACGCTGGATCTGCGCCTGGGCCCACTGTCTGGCGTCCTCGCTGGCCTCAAGCCAACCGATCACGGTCGAGGTCGTTGGAGTGAAGGTTTCGTTGCCGGAGATGTTGCTCGCGTTCACCAGCGAGTCGCCCATCGCACGTGCGAACCGCGTCGCGACAGGCACGTTGAGCAACGCGAGGATGGAGATTGCGGATCGGTTGGGCTCGATCGCCTTCAGCCGGTCATCCCTAGCACCGAGACCCAGATCGCGGGACACGTAGACGGGTGCTCCGGGAGTTTGCCGCTCAAGCAACCTGCGCCGGCGTCCCCTCGGGAAGTGAACGAGTGCTTCGTGGCTCACGTAGAGGGGCCCTGCCGTCCCATCTTCCATCGGCTGCCGTCCCACTGCGAGTTCATACCGGAACCTTTGCGGCGTCTCACCTGGTGCAAGGAAGTCTCCCTCGCCTTCGAGGGCGAACCGAGTCGGTTCCCATCTGGTTTGACTCGACAAGAACGGTAGGAGCTCGACGGCGTTGGTGGGAGACGACACGATCCGCCCGAGATCGACCAGCGCCCGCAACAGCGTCGTCTTGCCCGACCCGTTGGGACCCATGAGAACAGCGACCGTCGGTAGCCGGAGGTCCGGCGTGGCCACACTCCGCCTGAAGCAGGCTAAATCCGGCGCCGTGCCCGGAATCCGCAGATCGAGCGTAACTTCATCACGTATCGATCCGTAGTTGATTACAGAAAACGTGTGTATCATGAGCATATGATAACAGATTTTCGTCGGAAATCAAGATTGGTGCCTAGCTTCCTCTGCGGAAACCGCATAGCTCGCGAACCCGGCGGCGGACGAACCGGGCGGACAGATACGCGCTCTCCGAAAAGCGGTCCCAGTCGCCGCGTCTCAACTGCCGCAGCCGGTCGGGGAGAATGGCGTCCCACTATTCCTTGGCCGGCAACCCCGGCTCGGTCATTGCGCGCACGTCCAGCGCCTCTTCCAGCGTCTCGTCGTCGAGCAACCCCCTCGAGCGCACGACGTCACGCACCGCCCGGCCCTCGCGGGCGGCCTCCTTGGCCACCCCGGCGGCCGCGTCGTAGCCGATGTAGGGGTTGAGCGCGGTCGCGATCGCGGGGTTCCGGTCGAGCAGTTCGCGCGCCCGCCGTTCGTTGGCCTCGATGCCCGCGACACACCGGTCCGCGAAGGCGCGGCTTGCCCCCGCGAGCAGCGTGATCGACTCGAGCAGGGAGTGGGCGATTACCGGCAGCATGACGTTCAGCTCGAAGTTGCCGCGGCTTCCGGCGATGGTGACCGTGGTGTGGTTCCCGGCCACGCGCGCCGCGACCATCATCAGCGCCTCCGACATGACCGGGTTCACCTTGCCGGGCATGATGGAACTCCCGGGCTGCACGGCGGGAAGCCGGATCTCGTGAATGCCCGAAGTCGGGCCCGATGAGAGCCAGCGGATGTCGTCGGCGATCTTCATCAGGCCTGATGCCGCGGCGTTCAGGGCTCCGGAGGCGCTCACGCAGGCATCCTGCGAGCCCTGCGCCGCGAAGTGGTCGTCCGCTTCGCGAAACGCGAGGCCGGTCTCCCGGGAGAGATGCTCGATGGTGAGGCGTGCGAAGTCGGGGTGGGTGTTGATGCCCGTTCCGGTGGCCGTGCCGCCCAGCGCCAGCTCGGCCAGTTCCGCGGAGGCGTGTCGCAGGCGCTCGATGGCGCGCGTGATCTGCATCGCGTAGCCGCCGAACTCCTGCCCCAGCCGCACCGGGGTGGCGTCCATCAGGTGGGTGCGGCCGGACTTGAGCACCCCGTCGAAGGCCTCCGCCTTGGCCGCCAGCAGCGCCCGCAGGTGGTCGAGCGCGGGAATCAGCTCCTCCTCGATCGCGGTGCGCGCCGAGACGTGGATCGTCGTCGGGATGACGTCGTTGGAAGACTGGCCGAAGTTGACGTGGTCGTTGGGATGCACACGGTCGCCACGATGCACGCCGGCGTCTCCGGAGGTTTCCAGGATGCGGTTGGCCAGCGCCGCGATCACCTCGTTGGCGTTCATGTTCGAGGATGTCCCGGAGCCGGTCTGGTAGACGTCGAGCACGAACTCGCCGTCCCGGTCGCCGCGCGCGACCTCGGTTGCGGCCTCGGCGATCGCCCGCGCCGTGTGGCCGTCCAGGTATCCCAGTTCGCGGTTGACCCGCGCGGCGGATTTCTTGATCAGCCCCAGCGCCTGGATGAAGCGGCGCCCGAAACGCTGGCCGCTGATGGGGAAGTTCTCGAAGGCGCGCTGCGTCTGAGCCCCGTAGAGGGCATCGGCGGGAACGTGAACTTCGCCCAGCGAATCACGCTCGACGCGAAACCGGTTGGACATGCCGGGAACCTCCGGATGTTGGGGATGCATGGCTTTCCTTTTCGCGCCTCCAAGATAATTGTCCCGGCGCGGGAAAGGACGGGTGTCTGACTCGGAGAGCTGCTGATGCGCATCATCATCTACGGAGCCGGCGCTGTCGGCGGGTACTACGGGGCGCGGCTCGCCCAGGCGGGCGAGGAGGTGGTCTTCGTCGCGCGTGGACGTCAGTTGGCGGCATTGCGGTCGGACGGCCTGCGGGTGGAGAGCGTCGCCGGCGATGCGCGTCTGGAGCGCGTCGCCGCCACCGATGACCCCGCGTCGCTCGGGAAGGGGGACGCCGTGCTGGTCACGACCAAGACCTGGCAGGTCGAGGCGGCCGGGCGGGCACTGCGGCCGCTGGTGGGGGGCGGCACCGTTGTGGTCCCGCTCCAGAACGGGGTGGAGGCGGCCACCCAGCTGGAGCGGTCGCTGCCGGCCGAAGCGGTGGCCGGCGGCCTGACCCGCATCCTGTGCGAGCTGGTCGAGCCCGGCCGCATCCGGCACACCGGCATCGACCCCGTGATCGTGATGGGAGAGCGGGACGGGCGCCGGTCCGGCCGCCTCGACCGTCTGGCGGAAGCGCTGGAGCGAGCTCCCGGGATGTCCGTCGTGGTCTCCGGCGACATCGAGGCCGAGCTCTGGCACAAGCTCCTCCTCATGGCCCCCGTGAGCGGCGTCTGTTCGGTGGCGCGCATGCCCCTTGGCGCCGTGCGCGCCCCCCCGCCCGCCCGTGAACTCCAGCGC
>VYDD01000115.1:0-2323 GCA_009843625.1 Gammaproteobacteria bacterium
GTCGGGACCGGCGGCAACGTCCTCATCCGCGGCATCGGCACCCTCACGCAGGGATCGAGCACGAGGCAGGCCAACACCGGGCCACTGGTCTACGTGGACGGGGTCCGCATCAACGCCGACAACCGCGCCGGACCTTCGAGCGGCGCCGGCACCTCGCGCCTGAACGACATCAACCCCGAGGAGATCGAGCGCATCGAGGTCATCAAGGGCCCCGCCGCGGCTACGCTGTACGGGACCGAGGCGTCCAACGGCGTCATCCAGATCATCACCCGCAAGGGCCAGACCGGCCGGCCCGTCGTCAGCCTTACCGTCCGCCAGGGCGGCAACTGGTTCAATAATCCGGACGGGCGCATCCCCACCAACTACGGCCTGGTCGGCGGGCGGATCATCAGCCAGGACCTGTACGCGGAGGAGGTCGCCGCCGGCCGGCAGATGTTCCGCACCGGACACCTCCAGAACTACGACCTGAGCGTCTCGGGCGGCACAAACGACCTCACCTACTTCCTGTCGGTGGGTCACGACAACGAGCAGGGCTACATGCTCAACAACCAGATCGAGAAGACGTCGCTCCGCACCAATCTGGGACTTGCGGTCTCGGAAGACTTCGACCTCGCCGCGGACCTGGGGCTCATCAGCAGCGACGGCAGGTTCGCGCCCGACGGCCAGGGCGGCATCTACGGCATGTTCGCCATGTTCCTGTGGGGCACCCCGGCATCGCGCGAAACCGGATCCCGGGGCTTCATGGTCGGTCCGCCCGAGGCCCAGAACGACATCGACTTTGCCGAGGAGCTGAACCGGGGCACGGCGTCCGTCACCGCGACCCATCGCCCGTTCAACTGGCTCACCCACAGGCTGGTGGCCGGCCTGGACTTCACCGACGCCAAGGTCTCGCGCTTCTGGCCCCGCGTACCATCGGGGGGATTCCTCGCCTACGCCGGGCTCAGCCAGGGACGCAAGGACGTCATATACGACCGGGGACTTCAGTCCACGTTCGACTATAACGTCACGGCCAGCTTCGATCTCACTGCGGACATCACTTCGGCGACGTCCTTCGGAGCCCAGTACTTCACCAAGGAAAGCCTCACGCTTCTGTCGCGCGGGGACGAGCTCCCCAACTCGGCGGTTTCCACGGTGGGGGCGGCGGCGCGGACCCGGGGTGACGAGGACTTCGTCGAGACCAAGAGCGCCGGGCTATTCATCCAGGAGACGATCGGCTGGCGGGACCAGCTGTATGTGACGGCGGCACTCCGCGGCGACGCCCACAGCGCCTTCGGGGAGACCTTCAACGCGGTCTACTATCCGAAGCTGAGCGCCTCGTGGGTGCTGAGCGACACCGACTTCTGGAACGTCGGCTTCGCCGAGAGCTTCCGCCTGCGGGCGGCGTGGGGCAAGTCCGGCCTGCAGCCGGACGCCTTCGCGGCCGTGCGCACCTATTCGCCGACCACAGGCCCCGGCGACGAGCCCGCCCTTCTGCCCGGCAACCTGGGCAACCCCGACCTCAAGCCCGAGGTCGGCACCGAACTCGAGCTGGGCTTCGACGCGGGTCTCTTCTCCGACCGCCTGGGCATCGAGTTCACGTACTACAACCAGACCACCCGCGACGCGATTCTGGCCGACCTGGTCGCGCCCTCGCTGGGTTTCCCGGGCTCCCGCTTCATCAACGTCGGGGAAGTCAACAACAAGGGCATCGAGCTCACCCTGAACTCCCAGGTCATCCGGACTCCGAGCATGAGCTTCGACCTCGGGGCGACCGCCGCCTGGAACGACAACCTGCTGGTCTCGCTCGGCGAAGGCCGGGAGCGCATCCAGGCCGACACCCGGGGCCGCTTCCAGCACCGCGTCGGGTATCCTCTCGGGGGATACTGGAGCAAGTACATCGCTTCGGCCCGCTGGGACCCGAACGATCCGACACGGCTGATCGACGTCATGTGCGAGGGGCCGGACCCCTCCCGCGCGCCCACTTCATGCTCCCAGGCGCCGTTCCACTATCTCGGGCCGCCCGGACCCGTCTGGCAGGGATCGCTCACCCAGTCCCTCGCGCTTCCCAACCTGGGGCTCACGCTGAACGCGCTCTGGAACTACACCTGGGAGAGCCGGCGCTTCAGCACGACCACCTGGCAGCGCGACCGCAACACCCGCAACACCGAGCGCGCCCAGCTCTATCTCATGGGCACCCTTGACCCGATCCAGGCCGCGGAAATCCAGACCTTCGACATCGAGCACCCCTGGATGGAGAGGGACGATCACCTCCGCCTGCGCGAACTCTCCCTTACATACGAGCTTCCCGGTGACTTCGTCGAAGGATACGGCGTTTCCCGGGCCG
>VYDD01000115.1:2333-5943 GCA_009843625.1 Gammaproteobacteria bacterium
CGAAACATCTGGACCCCGTGGGTCCACGAGAGCTTCAGCCAGCCCGGGCTCGACCCCGAGACGCGCCGCACGCGGGACAATCCCTGGGGCTGGCAGCAGACCCAGGCGCCGCTCCCGCACAGCTTCCTCCTGTCCTTCAGGGTCAGGTTCTGATGCCCGCGTCTCGCGCGAAGCTCAATGCTCAATATGGAAACAAGGGAGGAATAGATGTCAGGCATACTTGATAATCGAAAGAAGATAAAGGGAGGATTTCTCTCCCTGTTGCTCACCCTCTTCCTGGGAGCGTGCGACCTATCGGTGACGCTCCCCGGGGAAACGCCGGCCGACGCCCTGGACGATCCTTCGGCCGCTCCATTGCTCACCGTAAGCGCGCAGGGGGCCTTCGAGTGCGCCTACACACAGTACGCGCTGCTCTCCGGGCTGGTCTCGGGCGAGTTCATGGGTTCACAGACCTTCCTGGGCCAGGTGCCCTATCAGCGCAGGGACGTGCGGCCCCTGGATGCGTCGTTCGCCACCTCCGGATGCGGGAGTTCGACTTCGCTGCACACGCCGCTCGCGCAGGCCCGCTTCATCGCGGATGACGCCATCAACCGCATCAGCGGGTTCTCCGACGGCGATGTTCCCAACCGGTCGGCGCTCCTGGCGACCAACGCGCTCTACGCCGGCTACAGCTATACGACGTTCGCCGAGGGATGGTGCAGCGCGGCCTTCGATCTCGGGCCCGAACTGCAGTCCGCGGCAGTCTTCGAACTCGCCATGGCGCGCTCCTGCAGGGCCCGGTAGTCGCGGGATGCCGACATTCGCAACGCGGCGTACGTGGGCCGGGCTCGAGCTCAGATGAGCCTGGGACAAACTGCGGGCGCGCTCGGCGACGCCCGCGCGGTTCCCGAGGGATTCGAGTTCTTCATCACCCGCTCCACCGCCGCGAGCGTGCGCGAGAACAAGATCTTCAACCGCAATCACGTCGAGCAGGCGGTCTCGGTGGACCCCGCCTTCTGGAACCTGGAGTGGGCAGGCATGCCCGATCCGAGGGTTCACGTGACGGATCAGGGGATTCTCGGGCAGGACGGGCTCACGCCGATGTGGTTCCAGCAGAAGTATACCAGCCGGGACGCGGAGATCCGGCTCGCCAGCTACACCGAAGCACGTCTGATCGTCGCCGAGGTGGAAGGGGGCGCGGCCGCCGTCGCCATCATCAACGAGTTGCTCGAGGAAGCGGGACTTCCCGGCAACTTCGCGAGCATGAATGCGCAGGAGATCCAGGAACAGGTGCAGGAGCAGCGCCGTCGTGAGCTCTTCGTGGAGGGACATCGCATGGGCGTGCTGCGCCGACTTGGCAGCATCACGCAGTTCACCAGCGGATCGCACCCCTACGTGGGCGACGCCTACGGCGGAATGGAGTGCTTCCCGCTGCCCGACACCGAACGGCAAGGGAACCCCAACATCACCTGAGGAGAAACCCGGAAGCGACCTGCTCCGTATCCCGGACAGGCTGGTCGGTGGCCCCGGGCATTGCATCCCGGGGCTTCCGGCCTGCCCGGGCTCGTCAATCCGTTGCGGGCCGGTGCGGCGGCAGCCAGCCAAGGCTTTCGCCCCCTCTCGCGCCGGTTCGCGTCAGATTGACACCGGTTTGGCGCTTGGCGAGCTTACATAGCTACCCATCCCGCTCGCGGGAAGGAGCCTCGAGGGTTCAGAGGAGGTCCCCCCGGGCGGTACGCGAGCCGGATCACACCCGCGAAACCCTCCCGGAGCCAGCGGTGGCACCATGCTGAAGTCTCTTCGTGGCCGGATCATCTTCATCGCCGTAATCCTCGGGATCTGCGGCTACTACATCTACGCCAACGGCCTGAAGCTGGGTCTCGATCTGCAGGGCGGGATGCACCTGGTGGTCGAGATCGACGACCCGGACGGCACCCTCACCGACGAGGCGCGCGCCGACGCCATCGACCGCGCCGAGACGGTTCTGCGCACGCGCATCGACGAGCTCGGGGTCGAGGAGCCGCTCATCCAGAAGGTGGGCAGCGACCGCATCATCGTCGAGCTCGCGGGCATCAGCGACGAGAATCAGGCCAAGGACGTCATCCGGCGCGCCGCCTTCCTCGAGTTCAAGCTGGTGCGCTCGTGGGTGGATCTGGCCCCCGATCTTCCGCGCATCGACCGCGTGATCGTCGCAACGCTGGGGGCCGATTCGCTGAGCAGCCTTGGCCGCGACGTGCAGGCCCCGACATCCTCGATCGAGGAACTGCTCTTCGGCGCCGCGTCGGAAGAAGGAGATTCCGCGGCAGCCGAGGAAGGCGGAGCCGAGGCCGGGGAGGATGCCGCCGTGGATGCGGATGGCGAGCAGGTCGCCCAGGATGACGCTTCCGAGGCCGCGGAGGACGATTCCGCCGTCTTGAGCCCGTTCACCGCGCTCCTCAACCAGGGCAGCGAGGACGGCGTCTACCTGGTGGCCGAGGAGGACGTGGAGGCGGCGGAGCTGTTCCTCAGCATCCCGGAGGTCCAGCGCGCCATGCCGCGCGACGTTTCCCTCCAGTGGGGCATGGATCCCGTCGGCCTCACCGGCAGGATCTATCGCCAGCTGTATGTCCTGAACGAGGACGCCTTCATCACCGGCCAGATGCTCGAGAACGCGGTTTCCGCGCGGGACCAGCAGTTCAATACGCCGCAGGTGCAGTTCGAGCTGTCCCGCCGGGGAGGCCGCCGCTTCGCCGAGGTGACCGGGCAGAACGTCGGCGAGTTCCTCGCCATCGTGCTCGACGGCGAGGTGGTGAGCGCCCCGGTCATCCGCGACCGCATCGGCGCCCGCGGTCAGATCGAGCTCGGCGGCTCGACCCTGCAGGAGGCGAGCGACCTCGCCCTGGTGCTGCGCGCCGGCGCCCTGCCCGCTCCGCTGCGCATCATGGAAGAGCGCACGGTCGGCCCCTCCCTCGGTCAGGACTCGGTGGACCAGGGGCGCATAGCCGGGATGATCGGTCTCGTTCTGGTGGTCCTGATCATGTGCACCTACTACCGCGTTGCCGGCATCCTCTCGGTGTTCGCACTGGGCGTGTACGTGGTCCTGGTGCTGGGCGGCCTCGCCATGTTCGGGGCGACGCTGACCGTGCCGGGCATCGCGGGGCTCATCCTCTCGGTCGGCATGGCGGTGGATGCCAACGTGCTCATCTTCGAGCGCATCCGGGAGGAACTGGGTTCCGGAAGAGCCGTGCGCACCGCGGTCGAGGACGGCTTCGGCAACGCCTTGTCGGCGATCGTGGACGCCAACCTCACGACCCTGATCACGGCGCTGATCCTGTTCCAGTTCGGCACCGGGCCCGTGCGCGGCTTCGCCGTCACGCTCTCCATCGGGATTCTGGCTTCCTTCTTCACGGCGCTCTACGTGACGCGCAGCTTTTTCTTCATGTACCTGTCCCGGAAGAGGGCCACGGATCCCATCAGCATCTGAATCGCGAGACCATCTGAATCATGAGACTCTTCGGAAACGCGCGATACCGCTTCATCGAGGCGCGCAGGAAGGCCTACGTCTTCTCGGCCGTGGTGCTCGTCATCGCGCTGGCGTCGATGGTGGCGAACATCGTGGTCTTCGGCAGCTGGCAGAACTACGGCGTGGACT
>VYDD01000241.1:0-686 GCA_009843625.1 Gammaproteobacteria bacterium
CCACCACCTCCCCGCCTCCCCCGCGATTGCGCACCTCCAGGGTCCCGCCGTGGGCCTGGACGACGTAGCGCGCGTGGGTCAGCCCCAGTCCCAGTGCGCCCGGCACCGTGCTGAAGAATGGCTCCGCCGCGCGCCCCAGCGCCTCATCCGAGAAACCCTCGCCCGCATCGCGCACCACGATCCGGGCCGATCCGGCGGCATTCCGAAGCGAGATCCGGATCGGCTTTCCGCCCCCGTGGCGCCCGGCGTTCGCCAGAATCATGTAGACGGCATCCTGCAGCGCAGCGAGGTCCGCGGGATACGGCACCGGCTCTTCGGGCAGGTCCAGCTTCACCTCCGCCTTGAACGCCTTCCGGTACTCCGCGGCAACGCTCTGCACCGCCTCGGCCAAGTCGATGGAAGCGCGTTCCAACTCCGGCGTCTCGGCGTAGAACTCGATGTCCTCGATGGCGTCGAGGGCCTGTTGGATGCGGGGGCGAACGCCGCGGCCGCGGGCGTGCAGGGCCTGCACGAGCGGCTTGACGACGGCTGTCTGGAGGAACTGCGCGAGGCGCGAGAGGACCTCCGGCGACGCGCCCCGAACCGGCATCCACCCGCTCGAGAGACGCTGGCGGACCGCTCTGACCCCGGCAGGCAGCGACGAGTCGTCGCCCTCGATCTTCCCGGAGCGCGCCTCCGCGCCGAGG
>VYDD01000241.1:696-3140 GCA_009843625.1 Gammaproteobacteria bacterium
TCCGCTGGCCCGACACGCGCCAGACCACGGGCAGGGCCGCAACTGCGACGAAAAACAGGATGTATCCAAGCACACCAGGCATACCCAGATCGCCTCCTTCCGAAACCACGCATGCCGAAGATGATCGGAATGCAGACGCCCGGGATGATGGCGATGCGGCGAATTGCGAGCAACCGTTGCCCCGCCCGGCGGGCCATTGCTCCCCCGGTCTCCATCCAGTATCCTGACGCCCTGCCCCGCGCCGGTGCGCGCCCGCCGGCCGACGCCGAATGGGCGCGCGAACCACCCCCATGCCCCATCCATGACCAACCTGACCGCGCTCGATGTCCTGCTCCAGGAGTCCTCGGATCCGGACAATCCGGATGCCGCGGAGCTGCTGGACATCATGCGCTCCGTGAGGAAGATCGCGGTCGTGGGCATATCCCGGGATCCCGCCAAGGCGGCGCGGCGGGTGCCGTCATACCTGGCGGCCAAGGGGTATGACATCCTGCCGGTCAACCCGTTCGCGGACCGCATCCTGGGAAGGCCCGCACGGAAGTCGCTCGCGGAGGTCGCGGAGCACCTGGACATGGTCGTGGTCTTCCGGCCCTCCGAGGAGGCGGGAACCCACCTGGCGGAGGCTGCCGCCCGCCCGGAGCGCCCGGTGGTCTGGCTGCAACAGGACATCCGGGCCGACGAGGAAGCGGCCGAAGCGCGTGCCCGGGGGATCCGGGTCGTGCAGGACATGTGCACGTATCGGGTTCATCGCGCAGCCACGGCAGATCGATGATCGGACGTCCCGCAGTCGCATCGGGGCGGCCGGGCCGGGGCGCCGCTCCGGCCGGGGCCGGCGTCCCATGAAGCGCTACCCCGCCTTCGACCCGCCCGAGTACCGGGACTGGGAAGCCGACCCGGAGCTGGTGCGCGCGTTCGAGCAGACGCTGGCCGAACCCTCGCGCGCCGCGCTCGTCGCCGAGCTCTCCGACGACGATCTGCTCGCCTTCTACCGCGACCTGCTGACGACGCGCCTTCACGACATCGGACTCAAGCGCTGGGTGCGCCAGGGCGTCATCTCCAAGGCGTGGCTCGCCACCGGCGAGGAGGCGGTCACCGTGGGCAGCGTGCGCGCGCTCGACCCCACCCGCGACATCGTCAGCCCGATGATCCGCAACGCCGGGGCCTGCCACATGATGGGGATGCCGGTGGCGGACATCTTCCGCGGCTACCTCGCGACCGAGGACGGGCCCAACGGGGGGCGCGACCTCCACATCGGCGCGCTGGCCAAGGGCGTCATCCAGCCCATCAGCCACATGGGCACCAACGTGCCCGTGATGGCGGGCGTGGCGCTGGCCTTCCGCAACCTGGGTCAGAAGCGGGTCGCGCTCACGTGGATCGGCGACGGCGCCACCAAGACCGGCGAGTGCCACGAAGGGCTGAACCTCGCCGCCGTCCAGCGTCTTCCGGCCATCTTCATCATCCAGAACAACCAGGTGGCGCTCGGCACTCCGCTCGAGCAGCACGGCGCCGGAGACCTGGAGGCCTGGCCCGCGATGTACGGCGTCCGGGGCTGGAACTGCGACGGCAACAACATCCTGGACGTGTATGCGGTGACGCGCATGGCCGCGGACGCCTGCCGCGCCGGCGATGGTCCGGCCATCATCGTCGCTTCCACCTTCCGCATGGGCGGACACGCCACCCACGACGAGCGCGAGGCCCGCGAGACCTTCCCTCCGGAGCTTTTCGAGCACTGGGGACGCAGGGATCCGGTGGGTCTCTACGAAGCGTATCTCGAGGCCCGGAGCGTCGATCCCGACGAGCTGCGGGCGATCGAGGAACTGGTCGCCGACGAGGTCGCGGCGGGCGCGGAGGAGGCGCTCGCCTCCCGCGACCGTCAGCCCGCGCCCGAAAAGGCTCTCTACGAAGGCATCTCCGAGGGCGGCACGCTGCTGTCGCTGGAGCGGCGTCCCGTCTGACGTCCACGGGGACCGCGAAGGACCATGGCCCTCGGGCACGATTCTCGTTCCGTTGAGCGATTGCTACAGGTGCCGTGTCACACTTGAGCAACGCGTAGTGAGCGGGCATATTCCGAGGTAGGGAACCCGCGCTCCCGCAGGCCGGCGCATCGGTCTGACGTGCATTGCTTCCGCACGGCTCACGGGGATCGCGGGGTTACGGGGTGTATGGTGGAGGTGTGAAGGAGAAGCCGATGGCGGAGTCGAAACTGCGCGAACCCGACCTGCTCTCCAGACTCCCGCTCGACTGCATGAGCGACGAGGAGCTGGTGGTGTCGCACCTGAACGACCGCCGCGGGGCCTTCACCAGGCTCTTCAACCGGTACCGCGAGCGCCTCGTCCATTTCATCGTCCGCAAGACGGGGGACGCCGACCGCGCGCAGGATCTCACCCAGGAGGCCTTCATCCGGGTGGCCCGGCACCTCGAGCGCTTCGACACCAGCAAGAAGTTCT
>VYDD01000241.1:3150-5935 GCA_009843625.1 Gammaproteobacteria bacterium
GATCTACACGATCGCGAGCAATCTCTCCAAGAACGAGCTGCGCAACCGGTCACGCAGCCCCGTGGTGCTCTTCCAGGTGCTGCGCAGCCGGTGGGAAGACGATCCCCGGCCCCTCCAGTTCGAGGATTCCTCAATGTCCCCGGACGGGCTCTATCGCAAGCGCTTCCTGAAGAGGCTCGTCGAGGACACGGTGGCCCAGTTGCCCGAGCATCACCGGATGGTGTTCCGCCTGCGCGAGCTCGACGGCAAGAGCTACGACGAGATCGCGGAGATCACCGGCGTGAACCTGGGCACCGTGAAGAGCCGCCTGCACCGGGCCCGCAACTCCTTCGCCCAGCGCATCGAACCCTACCTGAACTGAGCGGCGCCAGCCGGGCCCGTCACATGTTTTCCAAGCTACGAGCCGCGTTCCGGGAAGCCGTCGAGAACTTCAAGACCGAGCTCAATCGCGACCAGATCCCCGAGACGGTGGATGGCCTGCTCGCGGGCATGTACCGCGAAGCCACCGACGCCAAGGCGTACGTCTCGAAGCTGGAGAAAGACCTTGCCGCGGCCCGCGCCCGCGCGCAGCGCGAGTCGGAGCAGGCCGACGTCTGCCGCCGCCGCCAGCAGCAGGCCGAGCGCATCGGCGATGAGGAAACCGTGCGCGTGGCGGAGGAATTCGCAGTAAAGCACGAGGAGCGCGCGCAGGTGCTCCAGGGCAAGGCGGAGGCGATTCTGCGCGAGCTCACGGTGTGCCGGAGCGACGTGGACGAGATGCTGGAGCAGATCAAGGCCGCGCGTCAGAAGAGCGAAGCCCTCGGCGCGACCGCAGGGCGGACGGAGGCGCGCGAGACCCTGGGCAGGGCCGACGACCTCTTCCGCGACTTCGACCGCATGGGAGAGAAGGTCTCCGGTACCGAGTCCGAAGCCGAAGCCGCCGAAGCCTTCGACCGGGAATTCGAATCCGGGCCCACGAGGGAGGAGAACCTGGAGGATCGCCTCGAGGAGCTGAAGCGGCGGATGGGCAAACGGTAGATCCCCGGGGTGGCTTCCCGCTCCGCGCGCGGGTAGATTTTCGCCGCTCGACGGACTCCCTCAACGAGGTTCGGGATAACGCCATGGAAAACTGGATCGGCGTCGGCGTGTGGATCGTCATCGGCGCCTTCATCGGGCTGATGATGAAGGTGGTGGTGAAACGGCCCGAGGAAAGCGCGGGCCACACCTGGCTGCTCGCGGTCTTCGGAGCCTTCGGCGCGGTCATCGGCGGCATGCTGGGCGTGGGCATCCTCGAGTTCGACGATCCCGTGGCGCTCAGCGCGGGAGGGATGATCGGCGCGGTCGTCCTCGCGGCGATCATGTCCTGGACCTACCGCTGGGGCATCCGGGGATGGATGTGACGCCCGCGGAGCAGTTCACCGCCGCCAACCTGGACCGGTTCCTGGCGGAGCTCTTCGACTTCCTGCGCATCCCCTCCATCAGCGCCAAGTCGGAACACAACGGAGACACGCGGCACGCCGCCGGCTGGCTGCGCGACCGCATGCGGGACATCGGCCTTGAGGCCGAGATTCTGGAGACGCCGCGCCACCCGGTGGTGCTTGGCGAGTGGCGAGGGGCGGGGGACGATGCCCCCACCGTGCTGGTGTACGGCCACTACGACGTCCAGCCGGCGGAGCCCCTTGAACTGTGGACGGCTCCGGCCTTCGAGCCCGACGTGCGCGACGGGCGCATCTACGCGCGCGGCTCGGCCGACGACAAGGGGCAGCTCTTCCTGCACGTGAAGGCCGCGGAGTCGCTGCTGGCCGCGGACGGCCGACTGCCGGTCAACCTGATCGTGCTGGCCGAGGGGGAGGAGGAGATCGGCTCGCCCAACCTCATCCCGTTCGTGGAGGCGCACGCCGAGCGGCTGGCGTGCGACGTGGTGGTGATTTCCGATTCCGCGATGTTCGCGCCCGGCCTGCCCTCGGTGCTCTTCTCGCTTCGCGGCCTGGCCTACTTCGAGATCACCGTGCACGGGCCCGCCAGCGATCTGCACTCGGGCAGCTACGGGGGCGGGGTGGTCAATCCGGCGATGGCGCTCGCCCGCATCCTGGGAACGCTGCACGACGACAGCGGGCGCATCGCGATCCCCGGGTTCTACGACGACGTCGTGGACTGGGGCGACGAAACCCGCGCCGAGATTCGCGCGCTGCCGTTCGACGACGAGGAGTTTCGCGAGGGCGTAGGCGTTGCCGCGCTATCCGGCGAGGCGGGGTACTCGACCCTGGAGCGCCTCTGGATCCGGCCCACCTGCGAGGTGAACGGCCTCCTCTCCGGCTACACCGGCGAAGGCGCCAAGACGGTGCTCCCGGCGCACTCCATGGCCAAGGTCAGCTTCCGGCTGGTGCCCGACCAGGATCCGGCGCGGGTGGCGGAGCTCCTGCGGGCCCACATCGCGCGAGTAGCGCCCCCGGAAATCCGCGTCGAGATCGAGGAGTTGCACGGCGGGATGCCCTGGCGCGGACAGGTGTCCGGTGGATTGATCGACGCCGCCAGCCGGGCGCTGGCGCGCTCGTTCGGCCGGCGGCCCGTGCTCACCGGGGAGGGGGGCTCGATCCCCATCGTGGGCGAGTTCGAGCGCATTCTGGAGGCGCCGGTGCTCCTCCTGGGGTTCGCGCTCCCCGGGGCCAACATGCACGCTCCGGACGAGTGGTTCCCGCTGGAGAACTTCGACAAGGGCATCGTCGCCCTCGCCGCGCTGCTGGAGGAGCTGGGGAGCGGCGCCTTCGCGGCCTAGCAGACGCGGCGTGCGCGCCCGGTTCCGTTT
>VYDD01000465.1 GCA_009843625.1 Gammaproteobacteria bacterium
CCCCCATGTAGGGCACCTTCTTGACCTCCGCCTCGCGGATGCGGTAGCCGAGCGTGTCCTGGTCGTCCAGGTCGGCCCGCACCCCCTTCGCGCGCAGGAGCCCCACCAGCTCGCGGGCGCTCTCGCTCCAGACCTCCGAGACCGGGAGGACGCGCACCTGCTCCGGGGCCAGCCACACCGGGAAGGCGCCCGCGTAGTGCTCCACCAACCCGCCGATGAAGCGCTCCATCGACCCCAGCATGGTGCGGTGGATGACCACCACGTTGTGGCGCTGGTTGTCGCTGCCGACGTAGTCGAGACCGAAGCGCTGCGGCATCAGGAAGTCGAGCTGGAAGGTCGGGCCCTGCCATTTCCGCCCGAGAGCATCCACGAGCAGAATGTCCACCTTGGGACCGTAGAAGGCGCCGCCGCCCTCGTCGACCTCGTACGCCTGACCGCGTTCCTCGAGCATGGCCGCGAGCGTGTCCACCGCGGCATCGTAGACCGCGGCGTCGCCGATCGCCTTCTCGGGACGCGTCGAGAGCGCTACCTCGAACTGGTAGCCGAATACGTCCAGCAGGTACGCGACGAGGTCCAGCATGCGATGGTACTCGCCGCTGATCTGGTCCTCGCGTACGAAGATGTGGGCGTCGTCCTGCGTGAATCCCCGGACACGCAGCATGCCATGCAGGGCGCCCGCGCGCTCGTAGCGGTAGCAGGTGCCAAGCTCCGCGTAGCGCAGCGGCAGATCCCGGTACGACCGGCTGCGCGAGCGGTAGATCATGAAGTGATGCGGGCAGTTCATCGGCTTCATGCGGAAGCGGTTCCCCTCGTCGTCCATCGCGGGAAACATGTCTTCGCTGAAAACCTCCAGGTGCCCGGAGGTCTCGTACAGTTGCTCGCGCGCCACGTGCGGGCTGTAGACGAGGTCGTAGCCGTGTTCGAGCAAGGTCGTCTTGAGGAACTCCTCGACCGTGTGGCGCACCAGGCCGCCGTTCGGGTGCCAGAGGATGAACCCGGCCCCCACATCCTCCTGGACGCTGAAAAGGTCCAGCTCCTTGCCGAGCACGCGGTGGTCGCGCCGGCGCGCCTCCTCGAGGCGCTCCAGGTGCTTCGCCAGCGCCTTGCTGGTGAAGAACGCGGTGCCGTAGATGCGCTGGAGCATCTGCCGGTTTTCGTCGCCCCTCCAGTAGGCGCCTGCCGTGGAGAGCAGCTTGAAGTGCTTCACGCCGCCGGTGGAGGGCACGTGCGGCCCGCGACACAGATCGAGGAAGGGACCGTCCCGGTAGACCGTGATCACCTCGTCGTCCTCGAGCTCCTCAAGCCGCTCGAGCTTGAGGGGATCGTCGGCGAAGAGCTCCCTGCCCTCCTCCTTGCTGACGCGGCGGCGCTCGAAGGGATAGTCGGCGGCGACGATGTCGCGCATGCGGGCCTCGAACGCCTCCAGGTCTTCGGGCGTGAAGGGTTCGTCGACCTCGAAGTCGTAGTAGAAGCCGTCCTCGATCGGGGGACCGAAGCCGATGCCCGCGGTGGGATGCAGCTCGCGCACCGCGGTGGCGAGGACGTGCGCGGCGGAGTGGCGCAGCACGGGGAGCGCGTCGTCGTCCCGGCTGGTGAGGATGCGCACTTCGGCGCCCGGCGATACCGGCCGAGCCAGATCGACCACCTCGTCGTCGACCACGGCCGCCAGCGCGGCCCGGGCCAGTCCGGGGCCGATGCCGGCCGCGATGTCGGCGGCGCTGCTGCCGCGCGGCACCTCCACGGGACTGCCGTCGGGAAGCCGCACCTGGATGGATTCGTCAGGCATCTGTCATCTGGAGATTTGCGGGGGATTCGGATGCTTCGGAACAACGGTCGCCGAACATACACGGCGGAACCCGAATTGTGCGCGCCGCCGACAAAACGGCAGGGAGCCCGGACGACCATCGCCGCCCGGGCTCCCGTGTGTCGGGCCGGACCAGGAGGCCGGCCGCGCGGGTCGAGGGCTAGTACATGCCTCCGCCCATGCCCTCCATGCCGGCGCCGGCACCGGCGGGAGCCTTCTCCTCCTCGGGCTGCTCGACCACCACGGCCTCGGTGGTCAGCATCAGGCCCGCGATCGAAGCGGCGTTCTGCAGCGCGGTGCGCACCACCTTGGTGGGATCGATCACGCCCGCCTTCACCAGATCCTCGTAGGTGTCGGTCTGGGCGTTGTAGCCCCAGTTGGTGTTCTCGTGCCGCCGGATGTGCTCGACCACGATCGAGCCCTCGGCGCCTGCGTTCTCCGCGATCTGGCGGAGGGGCTCCTCAAGCGCCCGGCGCAGGATCTGCACGCCCACCTGCTCGTCGTGCCGCTCGAGCTCCAGGCCGTTGAGCGCGCCCTGGGCCCTCAGCAGCGCCACGCCGCCACCGGGGACGATGCCTTCCTCGACGGCCGCGCGGGTCGCGTGCAGGGCGTCCTCCACCAGAGCCTTGCGCTCCTTCATCTCGGTCTCGGTGGCCGCGCCCACATGGATGACCGCCACGCCGCCGGCCAGCTTCGCCAGCCGCTCCTGCAGCTTCTCGGTGTCGTAGTCGGAGGCGGACTTGTCGATGGCCACCTTGATCTCGTCGATGCGGCCCTTGATCTGGTCGGCCATCCCGGCCCCGTCGATCACCGTGGTGTTGTCCTTGTCGATCACCACCCGCTTGGCGCTGCCGAGGTCGGAGGAGACGGCGTTCTCGAGCTTGAAGCCCACTTCCTCGGAGATCACCTGGCCGCCCGTCAGGATCGAGATGTCCTGCAGCATGGCCTTGCGCCGGTCGCCGAACCCGGGCGCCTTGACGGCGCACACCTTGAGGGTGCCGCGCAGCTTGTTCACGACGAGCGTGGCCAGCGCCTCGCCTTCCACGTCCTCGGCGATGATCAGGAGGGGCTTGCCCATCTGCGCGACCTTCTCGAGGATCGGCAGCAGGTCCTTCATCGACGAGATCTTCTTGTCGTGGATGAGGATCATGGGGTCGTCGAGCACCGCCTCCATCCGCTCCGGATCGGTCACGAAGTAGGGCGACAGGTAGCCGCGGTCGAACTGCATGCCCTCGACCGTGTCGAGGGTGGTCTTGAGGCCGCGCGCCTCCTCGACCGTGATCACGCCGTCCTTGCCGACCTTCTCCATCGCGTCGGAGATCAGTGCGCCGATCTCGTTGTCGTTGTTGGCGGAGATGGAGCCGACCTGGGAAATCTCGCGCTTGCCCTGGGTGTCGACGGAGAGCCCTTCGAGCTCGCGCACCACCGACTCGACGGCCCGCTCGATCCCTCGGCGGATGCCCATCGGGTTGGTGCCGGCGGTGACGTTCTTGAGCCCCTCGCCGAAGATGGACTGGGCGAGCACGGTGGCGGTGGTGGTGCCGTCACCCGCGACGTCGGAGGTCTTGGTGGCGACCTCCTTCACCATCTGCGCGCCCATGTTCTCGACGCCGTCCTCGAGCTCGACTTCCTTCGCCACCGAGACGCCGTCCTTGGTGACCTGCGGCGAGCCGAACTTGCGGTCGAGCACCACGTTGCGGCCCTTGGGGCCCAGGGTGACCTTCACGGCCCTGGCCAGCTTGTCGACGCCGGCCTTGAGGCGCGTGCGGGCATCCACTTCGAATCTGAGATCCTTGGCTGCCATGCTTTGTTTCTCCTCTGTTTAGAGCCGCGGGCGGCGCCCGGCCGCCACCGGCCCGTCTTGTTGCCGTTCGGTTTCTCGGGGGAAGCGGTCAGTCGGTGATGATGGCGAGGATGTCCGACTCGCGGAGAATGAGCAGCTCCTCGTCGTCCACCGTGACCTCGGTGCCGCTGTACTTGCCGTACAGGACGGTGTCGCCGACGGAGACGTCGGCCGCGATGCGCGTGCCGTCGTCGGAGAGCTTGCCGGGGCCGACCGCGAGCACGGTGCCCTGCTGGGGCTTCTCCTTCTGGGCGGTGTCGGGGATGTAGAGGCCGCCGCGGGTCTGCTCCGTCTCCTCGGCCGCCTGGACGACGACCCGGTCGGCGAGCGGCTTGATTCTGTTCGCTGCACTCGTTGCCATGCGTGGGTTCTCCTGTGAATGGTGGTCCGAATACAGGTCTTTCCGGTCGGATCTCCGGCGCGAGCGTTTGTTAGCACTCGACGCCGAGGAGTGCTAACGGCCAGAAAAGTACCCCGGGGACCACGGATGTCAACCCTTCCGGAGAGCGCCGGGACGCCGGGGCCGGGCGGGTTCCGCGCCGAGAGGCGACGCGGCGTTATTCGGGAGCCCGCAGCAGTTCCTCCAGCGTATGCACGGCTCCGCCCAGGATGACCGTGTGCACGGAGCGGGTCGCGGCGATGTCCTGCAGGGGATCCTCGTCGAGGATGATCAGGTCGGCGAAGGCGCCGGGGGCGACCACGCCGAGGCGTCCCTCGTACCCGAGGGCGTCGCCCGACTCCGAGGTGGTGGCGCGCAGGACGTCGACGGGACGCATGCGACCGTAACGGACCAGGATCTCCATTTCCGCGTGCAGGCTGAGGCCGCGGGGGATGATGGGCGAGTCGGTGCCCATGATTACCCGGCCCCCGCTCTCGTGCACCCGGCGCGGGAGGGAGGACATGCGTTCGACCATGCGGCGCGCCAGGGCCAGGTCCGGCGGGATGCGCGTGCTGGCGGGGGCGTCCGGGGAGAAGGTCTCGACACGCGGGTCGTAGAGGAGGTCGGGCCTCTCGGCGGCGAGCAGGCCGTACCCCCCGTAGATGCCGACCGTGGGCGTGAGGGTCATGCCCGAGGCGGCCAGGAGATCGACCGCGTCCGCATAGATCCCGTTGGTCTCGGAGACCTTGGTCGAGTAGCCGCGCCGGCTGGTGCCGCGCACGTGCTCGACCCCGTCGCCTCCGTACGCGACCGCGGGATATAGTTCGTGCGAGCTGACCGGGATCCCGAGGGCGTGCGCCTCGGCGATGGCCCGGCGCTGCATCGGGTCCGAGAGGCGCACGTAGGTCTTGATCATGTCGTGGCCGAGGGTGGCGGCGCGCCCCATCTGCAGCTCGACCTGCGCGCTCGCGCCCAGGGCGGGCGCGTTGGGGTAGTAGATGCGGCTGCCGTCGATGGTGCCGCCGGTCCCGAAGATGCGCGGCGCGATGCGCCGGCCGGACTCGCCGGCCTCCTTCGCTTCGGTGAGCTCGTAGCCGTCGCAGGCGGGGCAGCGGGTCGCGGTCACCCCCCACGAGAGCCACAGCCGCCCCTTGGCCTCCCCGTTGGCCAGGCCGCCGTGGGTGTGCATCTCGATCAGGCCGGGCATGACCACTTGCCCGGCGGCGTCCACGACCCGGTCGGCGGTGCGCGCGGGGTCGCGGTCGGCTACCTCGGTGATGACGCCGTCCTCGATGACGATGTCCACGTCGCGGCGGAGCGTCTCCGAGCGGCCGTCAAACAGGGCGCCGGCGCGCACCAGCACCGAGGCCGGAGGGGCCGGGCGCGTCCAGGCGAGGGTCGGCGTGATGTCCTCGGCGGCGCCGGTGAGCGCGTCGATGCGGCGCAGGCGGTCGTCGCTCAGGTAGACGAGGGAGCGCGAGTCGCCGGTCCAGGAGGGGTCGTCGGCCGCCTCGTTGGTGAGGCGGCGGGGGAGGTCGGCGGTCTCGCCTTCGGGGGTCATGGCGACCGTCCAGAGCACGCCGTCGGAGATGTAGGCGACGTGGCGGCCGTCGGGCGACCAGGCCGGGCCGTCGTTGGCGCGGCTGCCGACCGACCCGTGCAGGGGCAGGTCGAGGTAGCGGTCGGCGGCCTGGAAGGGGTTGGCGGACGAGGCGGCCG
The DNA here is from genome assembly GCA_009843625.1 of Gammaproteobacteria bacterium. Taxonomy (GTDB): domain Bacteria; phylum Gemmatimonadota; class Gemmatimonadetes; order Longimicrobiales; family Gaopeijiaceae; genus BD2-11. The sequence goes on from VYDD01000465.1 coordinate 5,746, forward strand.
GCTCCGGGTGGCCACCCGCCCAGGCGGGCAGATCGTGGGTGTGGCCGTGGCCGCGGGGGACGGGGAGGGCGGGCACCGTGGTGGTGGCCGTGCGCGCGCCTGCGCCCGGCACCGGAAGAGCGTCGGCTCCGGGCATCCCGGCCGCGTCCGCGGTGCGGCGCGGG
>VYDD01000398.1 GCA_009843625.1 Gammaproteobacteria bacterium
CGAAGTCCGCGTCGGACAGGGGCGTGCCGACCCCCGCTCCCATGACGCCGATCAGATCGTCACGGAGCCGGGTGCCGTTCATCCATCCCGCGCGGAGGCGCGTCGAACCCGCCCCGGCTCCAGGCCTCCCGCCACGAGGATCTTGTGTTGCAGCCGGCGGGACTCCTCGTCCACGAATTCCACCACCTGGTCGAGCTGCCCCCGGGCTTCCTCGTAGGCGTGCCCCGGGAAGTCATCGGCCTCGGCTCTGGCGAGCGCCCCTTCCAGCGCATCGATTTCCCGATGCGCCTTCTCCAGCGCCCGCCGCAGTCGATTCGCGGCCCTGCGGGCCTCCGCTTCGGCCTGTGCCATCTTCGACGCTCCCTGAGAGGATGTGGAAGGTGCTCCAACGGTACGCTCCAGCCGCAGCGGCGTTCCCGCGCACAACCCGACGCCCGCCTCTGGAGTTATATCTTCAGAGCCCGGATGTTTCCCGGGTCGGCGCCGCGAAAACCGACGATGTGTGAGAAGATGTCCGAACTCGAAACGCTCTCCGCCGGAGGCGGGATGGCCACCGAAGGCAAGCCCGTCGACCTGGCGATCGTGGGCGCGGGACCCTGCGGCCTGGCGGCGGCGAGCGCGGCCAGGGTCGGAGGGGTATCGGCCACCGTCTTCGACCGCGGGTTCATCACCGACTCCCTCATCCACTATCCGCCCTACATGACCTTCTTCTCCACGGCGGAGAAGCTGGAGATCGAGGATGTGCCCTTCATTCTGGCTTCGGGCAAGCCGACGCGCCGGGATGCCCTCGTCTACTACCGGCGCGTCGTGCGGCATTTCGCGCTGGATGTGCGCCAGCACGAGGAGGTGACGGCGATCGAGGGCCGGAGGGGAGATTTCGTGTTGCGCACGCGCCGCCGTGACGGCACCCGCGCCGGACACCGCGCACGCGCCGTGGTGGTCGCCACCGGCGGCTTCCACGAGCCAAACTACCTGGACGTTCCCGGAGAGGACCTGCCCAAGGTGCACCACTACTACAGGGAGCCCGATCCCTACTACGACCAGGACGTTCTCGTGGTGGGAGGGCGCAACTCGGCGGTGGAGGCCGCGCTGGAGCTGTTCCGGGCCCATGCCCGGGTCACGCTGGTCCACATCTTCGACGGCATCGACGATGGCGTGAAGCCGTGGGTGGTTCCCGACATCACCAACCGGGTCAAGTTCGGGGAGATCGCCACCCATTTCACGACGCGGGTCGCGGAGATCCGGCAACGCAGCGTCGTCCTGGAGCATCTGGAGACGGGCGAGATCACCGAGCTCGCCAACGACTGGGTCTTCGCCATGACCGGCTGGCGGGCTTCGCCGCTGCTTCTGGAAAGCGTGGGCGTCAGAATCGATGAGCAGACCGGCATTCCCGGCCACGACCGCGCGACCATGGAGACCAACACCCCCGGCATCTACATCGCCGGCGTGCTCGCCGCGGGCCACGACGCCAACAAGATCTTCATCGAGAACGGGCGCTTCCACGGCGGCCTGATCGTGGAGCACTTCAAGGCCTCGCGGGACGGCTGACCGCAATACGCGGAAGGGGCTCGCCGGATGTGGTCGGGCACCTTCGGGCCGGCGCGACCGCCGGCCGGGCCGGGCCTCAGCTCAGGTCGCCCCGCTGAAGCTCCCAGCCGCCGTCCCCGAGCGCCCGCACCGCCACAGCCACCCCGTCCGGGCTCCCCAGCCGAAGCTCGGCGGGCGGGACGACCTCCCGGCGCACGAATCCCAGCGCGATGGTCTGCCCGAAGGCGGGCGACAGGGCCGCGCTGGTAGCGTGCCCGACCGGCTTGGCCTTCGTGCCCGAGTACAGGGGCGTCCCCGGCGCGGGGGTGGGCGCGTCGCCGAGCAGGAGGCCGCGCAGATGCCGGTTGACGTGGCCGCGGTCGCGGATGCGCACGATCACTTCCTGTCCCGTATAGCAGCCCTTGCGGTGGTCGATGGCGCGCGCGTCGATCCCGGCTTCCGTGGGGATGGTGCGGTCGTCCATGTCGAGACCGAACTCGGGCCGGCCCGCCTCGATGCGCAGCGTTTCGAAGACGCCCATGCCCGTCGGCGCCGCGCCCAGGCGAACCAGCTCGGCTCCCAGCCGTGCGAGCGCGGCCCGGTCACCCAGAATGTCGAAGGCGGGCAGCCGCACCTCGGCGAGGCGCGCGACCAGGACGCCGTCCGGCGGCGGGCCGGTGAGGAGGCAGCCGTCCGCGTCCAGCGCCGCGAGCTCGCCGGAGGCGATCCCGAGGGCGGCTCCCACCATCCCGGCCGCGTCCGGGCCGGCGATGGTGAGGGTGCCGGTCGCGTCGGTGACGTCGTCGACGAAGGCGAACCGGGGCGGCAGGAACTTGCGCAGGTGGGCCGCCAGGGGTGCGCGTCCGGCGGCCGGAACATGCAGCCAGAGCCCGTGGCGGTCCTCGCGGGTGCCCCTCCAGGCGACCACCAGGTCGGTGACCATGCGTCCCTTGGGGATGAGCACGGCGCTGTAGGCCGTGCGCCCCGCGAGCAGCCCGGAGGCGGATGGCCCGGGGGGTGGCGGGACGCTGTTGGTGAGCACGCCGGCCAGCATGCGCACCGGCGCCCGGCCCGAGACCGCCAGCCGGCTGCGGTGCGAACGATCGAGGACGGCCGCGGAGCCCACGGCGGCCTGGTACTCCAGGTCGGGCCGGCCGAAGTGACGCGCCGTCTGCCGCCCGTGGTGCCGCCCCATCACGGCGCCGGGCGCAACCTCGAGGGTCGGCTCGGTCAGTGCGTCGCGACCTCGGGCGCGGAGGACGAGCCGTCGGGGGCGAGCAGCGCCATCGGGTCGGCGGCCTCGACCGGGTCCTTCCCGCCTCCCTGCCCGCCCGCGAACGCCACCCGCGTGACATCGTCGAGACCGTCGACCAAGTGCAGCACCAGGTCGGCGCGCACCTCGTCGGAAAGGTCTTCCAGGTCGGCGTGGTTTTCGGCGGGGAGCACGATCTCGTTGATGCCGGCGCGCACCGCGCCCAGGATCTTCTCCTTCAGGCCGCCGATGGGAAGCACCCTGCCCGTCAGCGTCAGCTCGCCGGTCATCGCCACGTCGCGCCTCACCGGCCGCCCCGAAAGCGCCGAGATGAGCGCGGTCGCCATCGTGATCCCCGCGGAGGGGCCGTCCTTCGGCACCGCGCCCGCGGGCACGTGGATGTGCACTTCCTTGTCCAGCACATCCTCGACGGACATCCCCAGACTCTGGTGATGGCTGCGGGCATAGGTCAGCGCCGCACGCCCCGATTCCTTCATCACGTCGCCCAGCTGCCCGGTGAGCACCAGCTTGCCGTCCCCCGGCATGACGCTCGCCTCGACGAACATGATGTCCCCGCCGGTGGGCGTGTAGAACATGCCTGTGGCCACGCCCACCCGGTCCTCCTCGGCCATCACCTCGGGGTGCACCCGCGGGCGGCCCAGCAACTCGCGCACGACCGCCTGGTCCACGACGACCTGTTCGCATCCGCCGCCGGCGATCCTGCGCGCGACCTTGCGCGCCAGCTTTCCGATCTCGCGCTCCAGCTGGCGGACGCCTGCCTCGCGCGTGTGTTCGCTGATCACGTTCAGGATCGCCTCGTCGCCCAGCTCCATCTCCTCCTCCCGCAGCCCGTTTTCCTCCAGCTGTCTGGGCAGCAGGTAGCGCTTGGCGATCTCCAGCTTTTCCTGCTCGGTGTATCCGCTGAAGTCGACCCGCTCCATGCGGTCGAGCAACGGGGGCGGAATGCGGTCCCAGTAGTTCGCGGTGGCGACGAACAGCACCTCCGACAGGTCGAAGGGGATGCCCAGGTAGTGGTCGGTGAAGGTCCAGTTCTGGGCCCGGTCCAGCACTTCGAGCAAAGCCGCGCTGGGATCCCCCTGGAACGAGACGCCCAGCTTGTCGACTTCGTCGAGCAGGAACACGGGATTCTTGGATTTCACCTGGCGCATCCCCTGAATGATGCGTCCCGGCATGGCGCCCACGTAGGTCCGCCGATGGCCCCGGATATCCGCTTCGTCGCGCGCCCCGCCCAGCGAGATGCGCACATACTTGCGGCCGATCGCCCGGGCGATGGACTGCGCGATGCTGGTCTTGCCGACACCTGGCGGGCCCACGAAGAGCAGAATGGGTCCCTGGCCGCTCGAGGGCGGCGATGCAGTGGCCGGCTCGTCCTCCGCCGGAGATCCATTCCGGGCGGCCCCGGCCTGGGCCTGCTGCCGGGCTTCCTCCTCTTCCGCGTCCTCGCCTTCCTCTTCTTCGGCGTCCGGCGCCCGCTCCGCCTGAAGCTTGCGCACGGCGAGGAATTCGAGGATGCGGTCCTTGACGTCCTCCAGCCCGTAGTGGTCTTCGGCGAGCACGTCCGCAGCCGTCTCCAGGTCGATCTTGTCCTCGGTGCGATCGTCCCAGGGCAGTTCCTTGATCCACTCGAGGTAGGTGCGGATGACTTGGTATTCGGCCGACTGGGGGTTGGTCCGTCCCAGGCGCTTGAGCTCCCGCTGAACTTCGGCGCGGGCGTCCTCGTTGAGCCGCAGCGCCTCGATCCGTTCGCGCAGATCGTCGAGTTCGGCCTTCTCGTCCTCGTCGCCCAGCTCGCGCCGGATCTGCTTCATCTGTTCGCGGAGGAGCATCTCGCGCTGGCGCTCCCCCAGCTCCTCCTGCACCCGGGCCTGGATCTCCTCTTGCGCGCTGAGCCGCACCAGTTCGCGCTCCACCGCCACGAGCGCCTGGCGCATGCGGTCCTCGTCGTCGAGCACTTCCAGGAGCCGCTGCTTCTCCGCCGTCTGCAGGTCGAGGTAGAACGCGACCAGGTCCGCGAACGCGCCCGGTTCGTCCACTCCCTGGATGAGCTGGTTCAACGACTCGGCAGGGACGCCGCGCCGGGTGCCCAGCCCGGCGGCCCGGTCGCGCAATTCGCGGTCCAGCGCCTGGAAGGCGGGGTCCTGCTCGCTGCGAGGCGGGATTCTCTCGAGGTCCAGAACCATGGCCGCGAGCATGGCCTTGCCGCGCTTCTCGTAGGAGAGGACCTGCGCCCGCCTGTCCCCCTGCACCAGGAGCTGGATTCCGGCCCGTACGCGGTGGGTCTGAATGACGCGCACCACCGTGCCGACCTCGTACAGCCCCTCGGGGGTCGGCTTGTCCACGTTCTCCCGCTGCGCCACCGCGAGGAGCTTGCGATCTCCTTCGAGGGCAGCCTGGACGGCCTCAATGGTACCGGGTCGACCGGCCGAGATGGGCACCGCCACCCCCGGGTACACCACCGTGTCCCGAAGCGGAAGCACGGGTAGCCTGTATCGTTCGCCCACGGATCCGACTCCTTGTCGTTAGCTCTGGCGAGACGGGTGGTCTGCCCCGCGAAGCCGGCCCTGCCTCGGGCCGCGCCGCGGTTGACCTGTCAGAAAGGCAGATACCCCGGCTTCCAGGCGGTTCGCTCGCCTTCCATGTCAGACGAAATGCATGGTGTCGGGCCCACATGCACGAATCGGGCCTGACATAATGGCCGACCCCGCGTGCCGGGACTGCCATTCTGGCAGACCGGGTTTCGCACGCAGGGAGGCTGGCAGGCTCCGCTCGCTCCCTCTAGCTTGGCGCGGCACGCGCGTTTGCGCCAGCCGAACCGAGCCCCGGGAGTGACGATGCGTCCACGCTCAAACCGGAATGGGAGGCCGTGACCGGACGATCCACCGTCTACGCGCCGCGGAGCGCCGCCGCCACCAGCCAGCCGCTCGCCAGCTGGGCCGCGCTCTCGGCTATGGAGCGGGGCGGGAACGCGGTCGACGCGGCCGTCGCCGCCGCGGCCATGCTGAACGTCGTCGAGCCGCACATGACCGGGATGGGCGGCGACATGTTCGCGCTGCTGTGGTCGGCGGCGGAGGGCCGGCTGGTGGGGCTCGACTCGAGTGGAC
>VYDD01000029.1 GCA_009843625.1 Gammaproteobacteria bacterium
CACCCCCGTCGACCAACTCCTCCCCCGCATTCGATCGGCTGTTTAGAAGCCGAATCCCCGTAGCGCCCCCCCGATGCCCATCCCAGCGTACGTACCCAGCGCGTAGCCGAGGAGACCCACCAGAATGCCCGGCAGAATGAGGGATCGCCATCCCCCCGCCACCGCTACCGCGAGTGCGCTCCCGGGTCCTCCCACGGATGCCTGGGAAGCTACGCACAGCGTGCCGATGTCCACGCGCAGGAAGCGGCCCGCCAGGAAGAGCAGCACTCCGTGGACGGCGACGACGTAGAGGGCGTAGAAGAGCACCTGCACGCCCACCGCGAGCACTTCCGCGATCCGGGAGTAGATGCCGATCACCACAAAGAAGAACAGCAGCGCGAGGTTGCCGAGCTGCAGTGCGCCCCGTTTCGCCCCGGATGGCATGACGTGGCCCGCGGCAAGGGCCAGGGTGGTGAGCCAGAGTACCGGATTGATGCCGGGAGTGATGGCTGCGACGGCCCGGGACGCGATCACGATCGCGAATCCCGCCGCGACCAGGATGGCCACCTGATGTGTGGAAACCGAGGCGCCGGCGAAGAGCGGATGCGCGGATTCGTCGTCGTCGGGGCTCGAGTCCTGCGAGGAATGGTCGGTCGCCGGACCCGGCGGGACCGCTTCCGATGAAGCCGGTGCCGGGTAGTAACGCCCGATCCATCGGGGCAGCACCACGCATGCCGCCAGCCAGAGGCCGGTGACGACGTTGTCCGCGGCGGTGGCGCCGACGAAGAGAGCGTCGGACATGTCGACCGCCCGGCTGACCGCGGTGAAGTTCAGCGATCCTCCCGAATAGGTGCCCGTGAGCGCTCCCGCCAGCTTCCACGTCTCGTCGCCGACGGCGTTTCCGAACAGGAACGCCCCCGCGAACGCCCCGAGGGCCGTGCCCGCCACCGCGATGCCGAACGCGACCAGCATGGCTCCGCCGGCTTTCCGCAGGTCGGCCAGGTTGACCGCCAGCAGCAGCCACACGATGGCCAGATCGGTTACGGGGCCGGTGATGGCCTGGTAGATGGGCGAAGCCGGAGGCACGAGCCCCGTGTTGGAGAGAACCCCGCCGATGGCGATGGCGAGCAAGGTGGCTCCCAGCTTCCAGAGCCCGGGCACCCGGCGACGCTCCAGCCAGAGCGCCAGCACCACGACGCCCGCAATGGCGGCGACGAGCGCGAGAGGGGACTGGATCACGAGGGGATGACGCTCCCGACCGGCTGCGACGTCGGTCGACGTCCTTCGGCACTACCCACCGGCCCGAGCCTCTGCCGCCTCCCTCATCTCCGCGAGCGGGATGGCGTGCATCGAGTACTCCTCGAGCCCGCGCGCCCGTTCGCTTTCCCACGCCTCCATGAATCGGGCGTAATAGGCGTTGGCTCCATCACCATCGCCGAGTTCGGAGGCCGCCCGCGCCGCCGCGCCCAGGAGGAGCAGGTGGCTGGGTGCGTCGGCCAGCGCCCTTTCGGCCACGTCCCGGGCCATCTGGTGGTCCCCGTCCAGAGCGTGCAGCAGCGACACGTGGTAGTGGCCGTCCTCATCCAGCGGCACCACCAGGCCGTAGGCGTCGAATGCCATCGGCAGAAACGCCAGCGCCTCGGCGGTGTCCCCGGCTGACGCTGCCCGCATGATTCGATCGTACAGCCGATCGGCCGCCTCTCGCGGCGTCATGGAACTCAGATCCGGAGGCGTCCCGGCGGCGGGCATCAGGCCCGACGCGGGGCCGGGGCGCGGCGCTTCCTCCGGCTCATCCCGTGCCAGCGCCCAGTACCCGGCGCCGATGATCAGCACGCCGGCGAACACGCCGCTGGCCCAAAGCACCCTCCTGCCCCCCGCGGCCGCGGCTTTCGGCCGACGGCGCCGGAGGGGTGTGCCGCATAAGATGCAGAACGACGCCCCAGCCTGGGCCGCCTCACCGCAGGAAGGGCATTCCGGCGGTCGGATCGCCGCGCCGCATTCCGCACAGAACCTGCCGGCGGCATCCGAGCCGCACTGCGGGCATTTCATGATGCTCCCCGCTCCTCCGTCATCGGTTTTCGGCTCCTGGTCCAGGGTGACTCGCCGACATGGCTCGGCCGGCGCAGAACGGCTTCGGACGGTTGTCTAAAAGCCTGTGGGAAAGTCGAGAAACTCCCAGGGAATGCCGAAGCGCGCCTCCAGATGGGCGGCGAGCCCGCGCACCCCGAGGGTCTCGGTGGCGTAGTGGCCCGCATAGTACACGTTGATCCCGCATTCCATCGCATCGAAGTACGTATGATGCGCGCCTTCACCCGTGACGAGCGCATCGGCGCCCGATGCCGCCGCTTCGGCGATCATGGATCCGCCCGCCCCCGTCACCACCGCGACCCGGTGGATGTGATCAGATCCTCCATCTATAAGTCGGACTGTGACTTGCAGGTATTCCGCCAGCCGATCCCGCAGGGACTGACGGGTCTCCGAGGTCGTCCCGATCCAGCCCACATCAACGCCCTGGTACGAGCCGAATCCCTTCTCGACTTCGATGCTCAGCGCGCGCGCAAGCAAGGCACAGTTGCCGACCTCGGGATGTGCGTCCAGCGGCAGATGAGCCGAATAGAGACCCACCTCGTTGCGCAGCAGGGCGGACAGCTTCCGAAAACGCCTCCCGGTAACGGGAGCCGCCCCATCCCAGAAGAGCCCGTGGTGCACGAGCAGGAGGTCGCTTCCGCGCACGGCAGCGGCGTTTATGGCAGCTTCACTGGCATCCACCGCGGCACAGATGCTGCGTACCTCGGCCGTCCCTTCGACCTGAAGGCCGTTGTAGGCGTTGGGATAGTCGGGGAAACCCGGCACCTGCAGGTAGCCGTCGACATACTCGACGAGCGATTCCAGCTTCATGCCCCGGCCCCCTTCCTGACGGGGCTATGCGCACGAACGCCCGCGACGAGCAGGTGCGGTTTCAACGGGTTCCCGCAGGATCGTGGAAAAACAGAAGTGTCGTGGACAACGCGCTCGGAGTGGAGGTCAGAGTGGGTGGCAAAACGATGGCTTGTATTGACTTGAGAGATTGTCCACACTCCGTGGTGAAGCGTGGAAAACATACATCGAAGCCATCGGCATCCCGCCGCCCATTGCTACTTCCGGGGAGAGGGTGGTTTGGCTCCTCGGCTCCCCATCTTGACGGTTCCGTTGACGGTGGCGCCCTCCTCGAGCACGATCCGGCGGGTGTCGATATCGCCGTCGACGTCACAGGACGATTGGAGCTCGAGCCGCGAAGCAATCTTCAGGCTCCCCTTGAGTCGCCCCGAGATCACCGCGTCCTGGGTGGAGATGTCGCCGACGACCGTTCCGTTCCTACCGACGACAACGGCTTTTCCGGCCTCCACTCCCCCCTCGATCCTGCCTTCGATGCGAATGGTCCCCTCGGTCTTGCAGTTTCCGACTACGGTCATCCCGGGTCCGATGATCGAAATCGTGTTGTCCGGGGACGCGGGGGGTGACGTCGGGCGCTGTTTGCTCATCCTGGTGTTTCCCTTACTGGAAGTTTGGGTGGAGTCAATGGAAGCGGGTTCCGGCAACCATCAAGGTCGCACAAGGATCGTCAACGGATCGACGGGTTCGTTGTTTCGAAGGACTTCGAAGTGAAGGTGCGGAGCCGTCGACCGGCCCGTTGATCCACTCAATGCAATGACCTCGTTCTGGCGCACCAGGTCTCCGCCTTCCACAAACGTCATGGAAGCATGGGCATATAAGCTGGTGTATCCGTCGCCGTGGTCAAGGCGCACAAACCGCCCGTAGAGCGGATCTTCTCCCGCTTCGGCTACGACGGCTGCGCCCGCCGCGCGGATGTAGGAGCCGGTGGGAACAGCGATGTCCAGGCCTGGATGTTCCCCTACCATGCCCTCGATCAGGGCCTGGGTCACAAAGCCTCTTTCGGTGAGCGGCCAGCTGGTGGGCGTGGTTTCGTCAACCAGCGACCGACCGGCGTTCGCTGCGTTCCCTACCGGCGGAAGCCACAGGTCCGAGAGCGCGGTTGGGCGGGCTCCAAAGAGTTCCGCAATCCGCCGGTAGCGTGCTTCCACCGTGTCGATGTGCGCGCCCAACTCCCGAAGCCCTTCCGCCTGGACCGCAAGCGAGTCCGACAGGATGTCCACGCGATGCGTGGTCACCGCAACACCGGCCACGTAGCCCGCGGAAAGCAGTCCGATCAGCGCGAGCGAAACCAGTACAGCGTGGGTCGCGGTCAATTCATAGCTCTGGGCATCCGTTGAGCCCTCGGCGAGCAACATGACCGTCAGAGCCCGACGGTTTCGAGACTTCCTATTCCAGAACATCCGCAGCCTCCCGACCCGACACCAGCGCGAAGACACGTTCGAGATCCCGATCATCGTGAAAGGGGATCTCAATGCGCCCCTTGCTCCCTCGCTGCCGTCGAACTACGACTCGTGTCCCGAGCGCGGCGCGCAACTCTTCCTGCAACGCGTGTAGCACCGGATCCAGTGCTCCCGGCTGCCGAGCCCGGCGTTTGCGGTGGTCCAGCGCATCCTCATTGCCGGGCGGACGCGTTGGGTTCGTGCGCACGGTCTCCTCCAGCCTGCGGACGGACCAACCGCCTTCGACCACCATTCGAGCCAACTCGCCGGCCCATTCCTGGTCGTCGACGGCGAGGAGCGCTCGCCCGTGTCCCGGCGTGAGCTTCTCTTCCCCCAGCAACTGCCGGACTTCGACGGGGAGCTTCAGAAGGCGGAGGATGTTGGTTACCGTGGCCCGGCTCTTCCCGACAGCCAGCGCAATGTCCTCCTGTGTGCGCTTGAACTTCTCCACAAGCACCTTGTAGCCCTCGGCTTCCTCCAGCGCGCCGAGATTGCGGCGCTGGAGGTTCTCTACAAGCGCGAGCACAAGCATGGTTTCATCATCCACCTCGCGGACGATTGCCGGCACATCGCTCCAGCCGAGCCTCGTGACGGCTCTCAGTCGGCGCTCTCCCGCCACCAGTTCCCAATGCTCCGGCTCTGGCGCGGATCTGACGAGAACGGGCTGAAGCAATCCGTTCGCGCTGATGGAGGCCGCGAGTTCCCGGATTTCCTCCTCCTTGAACTCACGACGAGGCTGGAAGGGATTGGGACCCACGGAATCCAGGGGCAGGCGTGCGACTTCGCCTTCCACGGGCCGATCGAGATGATCACCAAGCAGGGCGCCCAGGCCGCGCCCGAGTCGAGTGTTCGGAGCGACGCTCATGAAGCTGCTCGGGCCCTCGACCTGGTAATCCTGTGCTGCGTTCGCTGAATGACTTCCCTCGCAAGACGAAGGTAGTAACGAGCCCCTGCCGAGAGGACGTCGTATACGATGATGGGCTTGCCGAAGCTCGGCGCCTCCGCAAGCCGAACGTTCCTGGGAATCGCGTTGGTGAAGACCTTGTCCCCAAAGTACTCGCGGGCTTCCCGGGCGACCTGTTTCGAGAGGTTGAGCCGCTTGTCGAACATCGTCAGCAGCACGCCCTCGATCTCCAGGCCCGTGTTCAATCCCCGCTGTACGATTCGCACGGTGTTGAGAAGCTGGCTGAGGCCTTCCAGCGCGTAGAACTCGCACTGAATCGGGATGAGTACGGAGTCGGCCGCCGTGAGCGTGTTGAGCGTCAGGAGTCCCAGCGAGGGGGGACAGTCCACGAGAATGTAGTCGTAGTCCTCGCGAATGGGCTCAAGTGCCGCACGCAGAACGGATTCGCGGGCCTCTACACCTACCAACTCGATCTCCGCGCCGGCGAGGTCGCGCGTGGTGCCTACCATGTCCAGACAGGGGAAGTGAAGCTGACGAACCCTTGATTCCTCGATCGAGCGCCCCCCGATCATGACGTCGTACATGCCGGAGACCTGATCATGGCCCCAGAGGCCCAATCCGCTGCTCGCATTGGCC
>VYDD01000100.1:0-4411 GCA_009843625.1 Gammaproteobacteria bacterium
CTGCTCCCCAGCCCGAGCCGGCCCCCGAGCCCGCAGCGGCACCGGCCCCCGAGGCGGCCCCCGCGGGCATCGACCGCGAAGCTGTTCGCAAGGTGATGTTCGACCTTGTGGCAGACGTCACCGCGGCGGAAGACACGTCGGGCGTCGTGAGGGTGCTCGCGGCCGTGGACGACTACATCGACCGCATCGGTTAGCAATCCGAGGGCTGCCGCCAGTCCGTCACATCCGGGCTGGCGGCCGGGTCCCGGCTACGGTTCGCCCTCTCCCGAGCCTTTGCCGGTGCGTTCGGAGAGCACCATGATGGCTCGCACCGCCACCGCCAGCCCCGACAGCGTGAGGGTGCTCTCGGCGCGCAGTTCCGTGAGCAGCTCGCCGAAGTAGGCCACCTCCCGGCTGCGCAGCGCGGTCAGGACATGCGCCACGCCGCCGGCCTGCGTGTCCCGTACCGCCGCCGCCGCCGCCGAGAAGTTGGCGATTCGGTGGTGCGCGCGCGTCAGGTCGTCGTTCAGCGCCCGCGCGGCGCGCTGCTCCCAGCGTTCGTCCCGAGCGCACTCGTCGATCGCGTGGCGGAGCCAGGGAATCTCCAGCAGCTCCGACACCGCGTAGTAGGCCCGCGCCGCGTACACCGGCGCCGTCCGTGTGTCCCGCGCCACGCGCAGAATGTCCATCAACTGATCCAGGAAGCGCAGGGTGGCCAGCGCTGGCGCGATATCCGCGGCCGGCCCGACCTCCTGGATCTCCGACACCAGGCGCTCGAAGGTTAGCCGGTCCTCGCCGCTCACGACGTCGGGGAAGATGCGCTGCAGCTCGCGCAGCGTACTGAAGTTGCCGCCGACCAGGCTGTCGATCTCCTCGCGCTCGGCGTTCCCCAGTACCCAGCGGGTCGTGCGGTCCAGCACCCGGCCGAGTTCCCTGTACCACCGGTACGCAACCGCCGTCCCCGCCTCGCGCTCGCGCTCGCGCAGGTCGGCGATGAGCTGCCGGTGTCCCGAGAGCCGGGAGGCCACCAGCCAGGCGCGCGCCACCTCGTCCGCAGACGCCCCCGAGTCGCGCATCATGCGATGCACGAATCCGGCGCCCATCAGGTCCACAAGGTCGTTGGTGAGCTGGCTGGCCACGATCTCGCGCCCCAGGCGGTGGGCGGCAAGACCGGGTTCGCCGGCGGTGTCGACGGCGACCGGCGGGAAGTAGCGCGCCAGGTAGCCGCTCGCGACCGGGTCGTCGATGAGCGTCCCCTTGAGCAGGCGGCGCATCAGGTGGAGCTTGGCGTGCGCGAGCAGCACACACAGCTCCGGCCGGGTCAGGCGCGATCCGGTCTCGTCGCGCTCGAGCAGCTGCTCCCAGGTGGGCAGATGCTCGCGGGAGCGGTCGAAGAAGCCGTCCCTCTCCAGCTCCGAGATGAGCTGGCGAAAGTCGTCGACTCCCTCGCGGGCGCGCATGACATCGAGTGACACCGCCAGGCTCTGAGAGGCGTTGTCGCGCAGCACCTGGTCGCAAACGGGATCCGCCAGGTCGCGCAGCATGCGGTTGCGCTCCGCTCCCGTCATGCGCCCGTCCTCCACCACCGCGTTGAGCAGGATCTTGAGGTTGACCTCGCGGTCCGACAGGGAAACGCCCCCCGAATTGTCGAGCGCGTCCACGTTCAGGCGCCCTCCGGCCAGCGCGAACTCGGTGCGCGCCCTCTGCGTGAGCCCGAGGTTGCCGCCCTCGCCCACGACCTTGACGCGCAGCTCGCCCGCATCCACCCGCACCGGGATGTTGGAGGGGTCGGCGACGTCGGCGTGGGTCTCGTCCGAGGCCTTCACGTAGGTGCCGATTCCCCCGTTCCAGAGCAGCTCGGCGTCGGCCTGGAGCACGAGCCGGACCAGCTCCTCGCCGCTCACCCTTCCGGGATCCCGCGAAATGCCCAGGGCCGCGCGCGCCTCGGGTGACAGCTCGACCTCCTTGGAGCCGCGCCGCACGATGATGCCGCCGGGGCTCATCGCGCTCGCGTCGTAGTCCGCCCACGAGGAGCCGGCCCGGTGGAACAGCCGCTCCCTTTCCTCGAAGGATGCGTGCGGGTCGGGGTCGGGATCGATGAAGATGTGCCGGTGGTCGAAGGCCGCGATGAGCCGGATGTGCGGCGACAGCAGCATGCCGTTGCCGAACACGTCGCCGCTCATGTCCCCGATGCCCACCACGGAGAAGGGCTCCGACTGAATGTCCTTGCCCATCTCCCGGAAGTGGCGCTTCACGCACTCCCACGCGCCGCGCGCGGTGATCGACAGCTCCTTGTGGTCGTATCCGTTGGAGCCTCCGGAGGCGAAGGCGTCGTCCAGCCAGAAGCCGTAGTCGTCCGCGACCGCGTTGGCGATGTCGGAGAACCCGGCGGTGCCCTTGTCGGCGGCCACCACCAGGTAGGGATCGGGGTCGTCGTAGCAGACCACGCCGTCGGGGGGGACCGGCGTGCCCCCGTGCAGGTTGTCGGTCAGGTCGAGGAGCCCCCGCATGAGGGTCCGGTACTGCCGTTCGACCTCGCTGCGGGTGGCCACCGAGAGCGACGGCTGGTCGAGGATGACGAAGCCGCCCTTGGAGCCGGCGGGGACGATCACCGAGTTCTTGACGATCTGGGTCTCCGCCAGCCCCAGCACCTCGGTGCGGAAGTCGTCCGGGCGGTCGCTGTAGCGGATGCCTCCCCGGGCGACGCGCGCGCCGCGCAGGTGCACGCCCTCCATCCGGGCCGAGCGCACCCACGCCTCGCAGAGGAGACTGGTGCGGGTCAGAGAGGTCAGCGCGCGCGCCATCACCTTGAACGACATGTAGGGAACACCCCCCGAACGCCGCGTCGGCGTGCTCCCCCCGGTCGCGTAGTAGTTCGTCCGTACGGTGGCCTCGATCAGCGTCAGCAGATGGCGCAGCGCGCGGTCGTCGCTCAGCAGGTAGACGTCGTCCAGGGCGGCGAGCAGCTTCGCGCGCGTTGCGTCCATGTCGGCCTCCCGCCGATCCAGCGCCGGCTCCCGTGGATCGAAGCGGGTCTCGAAGAAGCCGAAGAGCAGCCGGGCGATGCGGGGATAGTTGAGGAGGGCGTCGACGATGGAGTCCCGGCTCGGCACCGCGCCGAGCTGGAAGGCGTAGCTCGCGTAGGCCCGCAGCACCTCCACCTCCCTCCACGCCAGGCGCGCCGTGGGCACCAGGGCGTTGAGCCGGTCGTTGGTGACATCGCCCGCGCTCACCGCCAGAATGGTGTCCACAAGGACCGAGCCGACCTCCCCGAGATCGAGCGGAGACTTGCCGGAGGTCTGCACGGCGAAGGTATGGACGGCGCCTTCGGGCACTCCGGATCCCCGGAGCTGGGCCGGTCTCTCGGCGATCACCCGCAGCCCCGCGTTCTCGAGGATGGGCATGAAGTGCGACAGCACCAGGCGGGGCCCGAGTCGGTAGAGGCGCAGCTCGGTCGCGCGGTCGCCCGGCGCCAGGGCGCTTTCCCCGGGGTTGGAGAGCGCGATCGACAGGCTGCGCCCGTCGGCGACCATCGCCTCCAGCTGCAGGATGTCGCGGGCGGCCGCGTCGGGGTCGGCTACGGCCCGATAGTCCGCGCCGAAACCGGCGGCGTAGCGGTGGGCGAGCCGACGCGCCTCGCCCCGCGGCCTGACCTGTCCCAGCTCGTCGCCCACCCGGTCGGTCCAGTCGCGGGTGAGTTCCTGCACGAGCCGCTTGAGCTCGACATCGGTGACGACGTCCAGCAGCTCGGGACGCACCCGCAGGTAGAAGTGGAGCCGCGCCTGCTCTCCGCCGCCCATCGCCAGATGATAGTTCAGGACCTCGCCGCCGAGGAGGTTTACGAACGCGTTCTCGATCGCCTTGCGCGCCTTGGCGGAGAACTTCTCGCGCGGGATGATGACCATGAACGACGCCCCCCGCCGGAGCCGGTCCTCCCGGCGGGTCACCTGAACCCCGGTGGTGTGGTACGACGTCAGCGCGGTGCGGACGTCCTTGGCGATTTCCCGTGCCGAACTGAGGAAGAGCTCCTCCTTCGGCATCGAGTTGAAGATCGTGTTGATCTCCTTGTAGTCGTGGGCTCCCTTCTCAGCCCCGGCATCCTCCAGGATCCAGCGCAGCTTCCGGCGCAGGATGGGGATCCGGTCCGCGTGGTCGCCGTACGCCTTCGAGGTGAAGAGCCCGAGAAAGCGCTCCTCTCCCACCTGTCGTCCCGCCCCGTCCAGCTTCTTGACGCCGATGTAGTCCATGTGCGCCAGCCGGTGCACGGTGGAACGGGCGTTGGTCTTGCCGATGAGCAGCAGGGGGCCGTCGGCGAGGAGCTGGCGCAGGGTGTCGGGCATGGATGCCAGAGGCACCGGCTTCACGTAGCCCGAACGCTCTTCGTCACGCAGGATGCCGAGTCCGGAACCGCGCTCCACCATCACATGGGGAT
>VYDD01000100.1:4421-5872 GCA_009843625.1 Gammaproteobacteria bacterium
GGGCTCGCCGGTGTCCGGGTGGTCGGCGATGTCGTAGCGCCGGTGGCCGAGGAAGACGAAGCCGTCGTCGCGCAGCCAGGCGAGGAAGGCGCGGATCTCGTCGAGTTCGCCGGCGAGGTCCGGCAGCTGGCGGGCGCGGGCCTCCAGCGTCCTCATGGACCGGTCCAGCGCCGCCAGCATGGGCCGGAAGTCGTCGGTGGCGCGCACCACGTCCTCGAGACGCTGCTCGAGTTCCTGCTGAAGCGACTGGAGGACGGCGGGATCGGTCACGCGCGAGATCTCGCAGTGGATGAGCGATTCCCGCTCCTCCGCGTCGGCGGGCGGAACGATGCGCAGGATGCGGCCCTCGCGGCGCACGATCCCCAGGAGGGGGTAGATGAAGTGCTCGATGGTGAGATCGCGCGAGTGCAGGTGCTCGCGGATCGAGTCGACGATGAAGGGGCGCTCGCCCACGTTGGTGCGGATCACGGTCACGGGAGCCCGCCGCCCCTCCGGCTCCGCCGCGGGGTTGAAGACCTGCACGTCCACCCGGTCCGGGCGGCTCCGCTGCAGGAAGGCGAAGGCGTCCGCCGTCAGCCGCGCGAGCGTCACCGGGTTACGCTCGCGGAGATAGAGGGCGGGCGCTCTGGCGAGGAAGAGCCCTGCGAAGTCCGCCGCGAACTCGGCTTCCCCATAGGGGAGGATGCGCCTGAGGCGGTTGCGCACGTCGTCGATGACGGATGATGGGTCCCGCGCGCGGTGCATGACCTGGGTATCTGTGTCGTTCATCTGTATTGTCTCACGAACATCAATCTCTCACGAGCGAGAGTGAAGAACATCTTGGCGCCGGCCTTGAGAGAGCCGCTCAGCGTGCCGCTGATCTTGGAAACACCCCCCGCCCGGCGAGTGTACGGGACGTCGATCTCGACGATGCGCTGGCGGAGCCGGCCGGACCGGATCTGCATCTGCAGGGTCCAGCCCCAGTCGCGGTCATCCATGTGCAGTTCGCACAGGCGATCGTAGCGAATGGCGCGGAAGGGAGGCATGTCGCGGAAGCGAAGGCCGAAGAGGAGGCGCGCGCACATGAGCACGACCTGGTTGCCCATGCGCGCGTGCAGCGGCACCCCGGGCGGGTCGCCGGTGCGCACCCCCAGCACCATGTCGGCCGCGCCCGAGCGGATGGGCTCGATCAGCCGCGCCAGCCCGGAGGGATCGTCGCTCCCGTCCGCGTCCAGGAACACCACGATGTCCGGAGGGCGCCGGGCCAGGTGGCGCATGCCGGCCAGGCAGGCGGAGCCGTATCCGAGGCGCGGCTCGGCCACCACGACCGCCCCCAGATCGCGCGCGATCCGCGGGGTGGCGTCCCGCGAGCCGTTGTCGGCGACCACGATTTCGTCAACCAGCCCGGCCGGGAGCGCGCTTATCACCGACGCAATGGTCGGCTCCTCGTCGAGCGCGGGGATGAGCACGGC
>VYDD01000401.1 GCA_009843625.1 Gammaproteobacteria bacterium
ACTTCGCCCCTTGAACACCCCACCAGAGCCCAGGGAGGCTTGCCCATGAGCCGCTCGCTGAACAAGGTCACCCTCATCGGCAACGTCGGCTCGGATCCCGACATCCGCATGACCCCTTCCGGCACCAAGGTGGCGAAGTTCTCCGTCGCCACCAACGAGACCTTCAACGACCGTTCGGGGCGCCAGCAGGAGCGCACGCAGTGGCACCGTCTCACCTTTTTCGGACGGCTTTCCGACGTCGTCGAGCAGTGGGTGAAGAAGGGAGACCGCCTGTACGTCGAAGGCCGGATCGAGTACTCGCAGACCCAGACCCCGCAGGGAGAGACGCGCTACTGGACCGACATCATCGTGCGGGAAATGATCATGCTCGGATCGGGAGGCAGGACCCCCGAGATGGGCGACGCGGGAAGCCGCCCGCAGCGGTCGGGCGCGGATGCGGGAAGGCGCGGCGGACGGATGCAGGAGCCCGACGACGATCTGCCCTTCTAGCAGGGAGCGGACTCCCCGCCGTCACCGCGACGGAGGCGGCCCGCGCTCCTCCGAGCGCCACAGATCGAGCAGCACGGCTTCGAAGTGTTCGGGGTTGTCCCTGTATTGCTCGACCCAGTCCTCGAAGGAAGGCAGTTCTTCCTCCGCGTAGATCCTGGTCGTGGCCAGGCGAACCATCTCGTCGTAGGAGAGCTCTCCGGGTTCCCCGGAATCCCGGACCAGATCCTTGACGAAGACGAACATCTCGTCCGGGGACATGCGCTGGATGATCCGGAATACACGCGCGGAACAGTAGTCACGATGCTTCGCGCGCAAAACAGCGAGCGACGCGCGGTCCTGCGCGTACTGTGAGGAGTGGGCCCCGGTTCCGCCCGGCCCATCAGTACCCGCCACGTCTCCTCCCGTATTGTCCCCCGCAACCGGTGTGCGTCGGACGTTGAACTGAAAGGGCCCCGATCAGGAGATCTCTTTCAGGCGGGTGTATTCTACTGGAACCGGTTCAACAATGCCATGCCGGGTATTGGGCAAGCCTGCGTCTAGCGGGCTTCGCCGGTGCAGGGGGTGAGAGACTCCTCGTGCTCCTTCAGGTGCTCGTAGATGCTGCGGCGGGTAAGTCCCCCGATGAGGACGCGGCTGAGAAACTCCGGGTCTGATTCCTGGACCGCTTCGGCCTTCCTGGCGACGTCACGCGGCAGACGTACGTTGAGGTTCACGGATCGGGTTTCCCACATCTTGGCGGCTCGCTCCCCTGGGACGATGTGAAACGAAAGCTGAATCTGATTCCTCTTCCCCCGCGCGGGCCTCAAGACCCCGCGATGGGGCCGGACCCGGCACTTGGCGATCATCCTTCAAGGCACGGATGGTAAGAGGTCGGACCCGGGGGCGCAAGGGTATCGAAACGAATCGAAAGCGAACGGGCAAAATCTCATAACTAATTGTGTATCAATGAGTTACATGATATCGACACAAACGATAATTCACTTGTTCCCGAGCACTGTGCGAAGCCCTCCAAGGCAGCTTCATGGCTTCCATAAGTTGCTGCCCACGCTCGTTTTCCACCTACGCGCCCGTGACGTCCCGGAGATCCTTGCGATACAAATGTTTTGCAAAAAACCGGCTCTGCACTCCTCCATGCCCGGCGGAAGCCAATGTGGGCCCTGACCCCGCCAGCCGACCGCACGAATCGGGCAGATCGCCTGCCCCGCGCTCCGGGACGAGAGCGAACGGGGATTCCGGGAAGGCCGGGAATCGACTAGATTGCCTGCCCGGACCCGAGGGCGTCGCTCGCGGTGTCTCAGCGCAGCAGGCTACAGCGAAAGGAAGGCTCTGTTTGGAAGTCTTGATTCAGGAAGGCGAGAATCTGGAGCGGGCGCTTCGACGCTTCAAGCGCAAGGTACAGCGATCCGGGCTCTACTCCGAGTTGCGCAAACGGCGCTTCTACGAGAAGCCGAGCGCGCAACGCAAGCGGAAGAGGGAAGCCGCAATCCGCCGCGAACGGCGGCGTCAGAGGCGAACCTCGTCCCGCCGCTGAGAGACGCGCGCGCCCGACTACAGCCCGCTCCTTGCCCCAGGACGGGCTCCTGCAGTTTAGCCGGCTACAGCGGCAGAGGACGCGGCGGCTTCGCGCTCCAGTCGTAGAATCCCTTCCCGGTCTTGCGCCCGAATCTGCCCAGCGCCACAAGGCGCTTGAGAAGCGGCGGCGGGGCGTATCTTGATTCCCGGTATTCCTCGAACATGATTTCCGCGATGCGATACGTCGTGTCGACGCCGACGAAATCGCAGAGGAGAAACGGGCCCATCGGGTAGCCGGTTCCCAGCATCATCCCGCGGTCGATGTCCTCGACCGATGCCACCCCCCGCTCCAGTTGGCGAATCGCGTCCAGCATGTAGGGCACGAGCAGCAGATTGACGACGAAACCGGAGTTGTCCTTCGCCTTGATGGGCTCTTTGCCCAGGTCGCGCGCGAACCGGTAGGCGGCGTCGAAGACCTTCTCGTCGGTCGCGATGGTGCGGACCACTTCCACCAGCTTCATCACCGGCACCGGGTTGAAGAAGTGCAGTCCGACGACCCGGTCGGGGCGACCGGTGGCAGCAGCGATTTCGGTGATCGTGAGCGAGCTGGTGTTGGACGCGAAGATGGTCTCCGGACCGGTGATTTCGTCCAGCGCGCCCATCAGCTCCGACTTGATCGCCAGGTCCTCGACGATCGCCTCGATCACGAGGTCCCGGTCGGCCATGTCCGCGAGCGACGTCGTGAACGACATCCGGCCCCGGGCCTCGTCACGCGCCGCCGGGGAGAGCTTTTCCTTCTCCACCGCCCGGCCCATCGACTTGACGATTCGGCTCCTGCCGCCTTCGAGCGCGCCTTCGTCGACTTCGCTCACCAGGACGTCGAATCCGGCCCTGGCCGCGACCTCGGCGATGCCGCTCCCCATGAGGCCGCAGCCGGCGACCCCTACTCGCTGAATGTTCACGTCTTCCTCCTCAGGAGAAGGCCTCGACGACCACGGCCCCGCCCTGGCCGCCCCCGATGCACGCGGACCCGAGCCAGAAGCGCGCGCCGCGCCTCCTCAGTTCGTGAAGCAGGTGGATGGTGATGCGGGTTCCCGAGGCCGCCAGCGGATGCGTGATGGCGATGGCCCCGCCATTGACGTTGGTGCTTTCCGGGTCCAGTCCCAGATCACGCTCGACGGACGCGTACTGCGGCGCGAACGCCTCGTTGACCTCGACCAGTTCCATGTCGTCGAGCGCGAGGCCCGCCCTGTCGAGGGCGGCGCGGGCGGCCGGAGCGGGTCCGATGCCCATGATCCTCGGCTCCACCCCCACGAACGCCCACGAGACCAGGCGGCCGATGGGCGAGAGCCCCTCGCCGGCGGCCCATTCGGCGTCGGCGATGACCGTGCTGGCGGATCCGTCGCCGATGCCGCTCGCGTTCCCGGCCGTGACGAAACCGCCCTTGCGGAAGTACGGCCGCAACCGGGCCAGCCCCTCCAGCGTGACGTCGGGGCGGATGTGCTCGTCGGCGGCGAACTCCTTCTCGCCCTTGCGGGTGCGGATGGTGATGGGGACGACCTCGTCGGCGAAGCGGCCTTCGTCCCAGGCGGCCCGGGCGCGCACATGGCTGCGGTGCGCCACCTCGTCGGAGTACTCGCGCGTCACCTCGTACCGGTCACCGAGTTCTTCGGCGGTCTGCGCCATGGTGAGGCCGCAACTGGTGTCCTCGAGGGCGGTCCAGAGCAGATCCTCGAAGTAGCGGCCGGGATCCCCCAGGCGCAGGCTGCCCCAGCGGGCGCCGCGCACCACGTGGGGCGCCTGGCTCATCGACTCGGTCCCGCCGCAGAGCACCGCCCGGGCGCCGCCGTGGAGGATCTCGTGGGCCCCGCTGGCAATCGCCTGGAAGCCCGAGCCGCACAGCCGGTTGACGGTCAGGGCGGGAACGCGGTCGGGCGTGCCCACCCCCAGCCCGACGTGACGGGCGAGGTAGATGGCGTCGCCCGAGGTCTGGAGCGCGTTCCCGTAGACGACATGGTCGAGCCGGTCGGGCGTGAGGCCGGCGGCCTCTACCGCGGCCCTGCCCGACACGACGCCCAGTTGGGTGGCCGACAGATGCTTGAGCGATCCGCCGAACGCCCCGAAGCCGGTCCGCTTTCCGGAAAGGAAGACGATTTCTCTCGCGCGGCCGGTCATGTGCGGCTCTCTCGATCGGTCATGTGCAGTCTCCCTTGCATCAATTGCTTGCGGTCGCGCCCCGGGGCGGTGGGTTTCGGCGCCGCGCGTGCCCTATGGCCCGCTCAGCCGGTCACATATGGCTCCCCCGGCCGCAGCGGTCGTCAGGGTGCCCCCGAGATCGGGGGTGACCTGGCCGGCAGCGAGGGCGAGCCGGACGGCACGGTCGATGTCTCCGGCGACCGCGTCGTGGCCCAGGTGGCGGGCCATGAGAGCCGCCGAGCGGACAGCGGCGATCGGGTTGGCCCGTCCGCTGCCGGCGATGTCCGGAGCCGAGCCGTGCACGGGCTCGAACAGGGCATGACGCCCGGGGTGCAGCGTCCCCGAAGGCGCCATGCCGAGCCCCCCGGTCACTTCCGCGGCCAGATCGCTGATGATGTCTCCGAACAGGTTCGAGGTGACCAGCACGGAGTAGCGCCCCGGGCGGCGCACCAGATCCATGGCCATCGCGTCCACCAGCATGACATCGCTCTCGATCTCGCCGTACTCGGCGCGCACGTCGTCATACGTCCGGCGCCAGAGTGCGCCCGCGGCGGGGAGGGCGTTGGCCTTGTCGACCATCGTCACCCGGCGGCTCCCCTCTGCGCGCGCGTATTCGAAGGCGGCCCGCACCAGGCGCTCCACCCCCTTGCGCGTATTCACATCCTCCTGGATCGCGATCTCATCGGGAGTGCCCTTCTTGAAGTGCCCGCCCATGTTCACGTAGGCGCCTTCCGTACTCTCGCGGAAGATGTCGATGTGGATCCCGCCGGCGGGAACCTCACTCAGCGGGCAGTAGCGGGGATCGAGCAGCTCGCAGGGCCGGAAATTGACGTAGAGGTCGAGGCGAAACCGGAGGCCCAGGAGTATGTCGCGGATGTGGCGGTTGTCGGGCACCCGGGGATCTCCCAGCGCGCCCAGAAGAATGGCGTCGTAGTTGTCCGCGAGGCGGCGGATTTCGTCGTCGGTGACGGTCACGCCGTCGCGCAGGTAGCGCTCGGCCCCCAGGTCCCAGTGGACGAAGTCGACCGCGGCGCCGTGCAGATCGGCCGCCGCCCGAAAACAGCGTACCGCCTCACGGGTGACGTCAACCCCGATGCCGTCTCCGGGAATGACCGCAACCCGCGCCGTCCCGCCCGCAGCCTCACGCACGCCGGGCGCGCCTCCCGCATCCGACGCAATAGGACCATTCGGCTTCCACCCTCATCCCGCATGCGGGACATGCGATGATGCGCGCGTCCTGGCCGCAGAACGGACAGAAGCGCACCCCCTCGATGTCCGGCAGTTCCCGGTCGCATCCCGAACACCCCTTCCCCGCCGCTGCTCCGTCATCGGCCTGCGCCCGGGCTGCCGCGGGCGCGGTGATCACGGGCGCCGCGTCCGGCTCCCGCTCCGCCACCGCGAGCGTGTCCTGATCCGGGACGTTCGAAGCGGACGTCTCGGTGTGCCCGGGGCCACCAGCGCGCGCCGGCAGCCGGCTGGGGTTGAGACGAACCCCCACCGCGGCGAAATCGCGATACAGCCCCGTGTTGGGAAAGCGGGCCTCCAGTTCGGCCTGAATCTCCTGCCGCGCGGCCTGCGACTCCAGCGCCAGGTAGTCGCCCTCGCCCGCCAGCAGGCGAAGCAGCGCCTGCTCGTACTCGGCGCTGGTGGCGATGTCCATGGCGTTCCGGTG
>VYDD01000033.1 GCA_009843625.1 Gammaproteobacteria bacterium
GGGAGTCGGACGGCCGTCTGGACGACCAGGGGTACACGGTCGAAATGCGCATCCCGTTCAAGAGCATCCGCTTCCAGAATACGCCCCTGCAGTCCTGGGGCATCAACATCATGCGCCGGGTGCAGCGCACCGGCTATCAGCAGTCCTGGGCGCCGCTCTCGCGCGACAGGGCCAACCAGCTCGAACAGTCCGGAACGCTGGACGAACTTCAGGATCTGGATCCCGGCCTGTTCCTCGAAATCAATCCGGTCGCCACCGGCAAGCGCCTGGGCGCATACGACTCCGACGCGGGCACCTTCCAGCACGACGATCCCGTCGGCGACTTCGGCTTCTACACGACCTACGGGCTTACCTCCAACCTGACCCTCGACGGTACCTACAACCCGGATTTCAGCCAGGTCGAAGCCGACGCGGGCCAGATCGCGGTCAACGAGCGCTTCGCCCTCTTCTTCCCAGAGAAGCGTCCGTTCTTCCTCGAGGGAATGGACATCTTCCAGTTGCCCAAGCAGCTCGTCTACACCCGTTCGGTCGTGGATCCGATCGCGGGCGCCAAGATCACCGGCAAGGTGGGGAGCTTCAACGTCGGCTACATGGGCGCCGTCGACCAGGTCGAGTCGAGCAGCTCCGCCAACGACGCCGTCGTGAACCTGGTGCGCCTGCGCCGCGACCTGGGGACCAGCTCAACGTTCGGGTTGACCTACACCGACCGTACCCGTTCCACCGACGTCTTCAACCGCGTCATGAGCGCCGATTCGCGTCTGGTGATGGGTGGCCGCTACACCTTGCAGCTCATCGGGGCGGGCAGTGTCCGGGGCCTGAGCGAGGGCGGCTCGGAATGGGGCTCGCTGACCTCCGCCAGCTTCGCCCGCACCGGACGGACCTTCTCGTTCAACGGCGAGTTCGAGAACATCGAACCCGCGTTCGAAGCCGCCAGCGGCTTCATCCGGCGTGTCGGGCTGACGCAGATGCAGGGGAACGTCTCGCTCAACAGCATCGGGCGTCCGGGCGATCTGATCGAGCGCTGGGGGCCGTCGCTCTCCGTGCGCACGCTCTGGGACCACGACACCTTCTGGGACGGCGGCAAGACCGAGGAGAGCGAAATCCGGCTCACGGGCACGGCCTCGTTCCGCAACAACATCACCCTGTTCCTGACGGGTACGCGCACCGACTTCTTCTTCCCCGCGAGCGACTACGGCGGCCTTTTCACCCGGGAGCCCTCGGACATGCTGGCGCCGCTATCGGTCAGCCAGTCGCACTTCCAGGGCCTTTACGGGGCCACGGCCTTTCTGATGGCCAGTTCCTGGAGCAAGGTGCGCGGCAACATCCGCTTCAGCTGGGGGGAGACACCCCTGTTCTACCGCACGCTCGACGTGCCCATCGAAACCGCGGAGCAATATTCCGGCAGCGTGAGCCTCAACCTCTATCCCTTCACCTCTCTGCAGGCGGAAGTCGGGGTCAACCACGAGACCCTCATCCGAAAGCGTGGCGGGGGCCGCTATTCATCGGCCACGATTCCGCGCATACGGGCCCAGTATCAGTTCACCAAGGCGCTCTTCCTGCGAAGCATCGTCGAGTACGCCCACCGCGATCAGGAGCCGCTGCTGAACCCGGTGAGCGGACTTCCGCTCGAATACTGTCCCGCGGACGCATGCAGCGCGCTGTCGACGTCCATCGGGCACGACGTCCACGTCGAGGTGCTGCTCAGCTACGAGCCTTCACCGGGTACGGTGATGTACGTTGGCTACTCGCGCGAGATGGAGGACACGGGCGCCTTCCGATTCCAGCGGATGAGGCCCCAGGCGGACGGCCTCTTCGCGAAGGTGAGCTACCGGTTCCGGCTGTAGCGTTGTCGGCGTTGCCCGCTCGAGATCGGAACCGGAGCGCCCCCGGGGTCGAGGCCGGAGGCGAGGCACGGGCGCGGAGCCGTTATTTCCGCTCGAGCACCGCGGTGCGCCGGCACCGCTCGCACATCAACCAGACGCGGTCGCGCACGTACGAGACATCGGAGCGTGGACGCACATCGCGCCGAACCATCGCTGATCGGCACCTGGGGCAAAGAAGCAGCTCGCCGCCGTCCAGGCGCTCCTTGAGGAGGCGCTCTTCCCCGGGTGTGAAATTCATGGCGGCCCAACTCCGCTGCGCGGAAGGCGTCGCGTCACGGGGCTCGGCTCCAGCGCCCTCCCCTTTGTCACGATAAGAGGCCCGCTCTTGGCAAAACAGGCAATCGAAATCGAAGGAACCGTAATCGAAGTTCTCCCCAACGCGACCTTCCGTGTCCGTCTCGAGAACGGGCACCAGATCCACGCCTATCTCTCCGGCAAGATGCGCCAGCACTACATCCGCGTGCTGGAAGGCGACCGGGTGAAGTGCGAGATGTCTCCCTACGACCTTTCGAAGGGACGCATCACCTATCGGTACAAGTAGTGCCGCTCCAGGTCCGGAGCCGATCCGCCCCGCACGTCCTGAGCCGGTCGCCGTACTGACCCCGTCCGCACAGAAGCCCGCCGGTCATCCCCGGCTGCCATCCCAACGCCCGTCCTGGTGAGCGAGCTTTGTCACGGAAGGGTGGCGAAGTGCACCGGATGACGCGCCTGGGGGGACGATGCTCGGTATCGCGCAAAGCATCAAGCGGGAACTGCTGGGGGAGAGTGCCGAGATCGAACGCGTCCGACATCTGATCGCGCGGGCGGCGGGCGTGGAGGCTCCCGTGCTCATCACGGGGGAGACCGGCACCGGCAAGAGCCTTGCCGCCCGGCTCATCCACGCTCACAGCGCGCGCCGGGGCGCGCCGCTGGTTCCCGTCAATTGCGCCGGAATCCCGGAGGGTCTGTTCGAGAGCGAGTTCTTCGGTCATCGCCGGGGCGCGTTCACCGGTGCCGTGGAGAGCAGGCGCGGGCTCTTCGAGATTGCTGATGGCGGCACCCTTTTTCTGGACGAGATCGGGGAACTTCCCTCGCCCCAGCAGGCGAAGCTGCTGACCGTGCTCGAGGACCGCGAAGTGCGCCGGGTAGGAGATGAACGGCTCCGCTCCCTGGACGTGCGGGTCGTCTGCGCGACCTCGCGCGATCTGTCGGAGGCAGTGCCGGCCGGCGGCTTCCGAGCCGATCTGTTCCACCGCATCGCCGTGCTCCGAATCGCTCTCGCGCCCCTGCGGGAGCGGCCCGGGGACATCCCCGTGCTGGCGCACATGCTCCTCCGGCGGCTGATCGAGAAGTACGGCGTGCGCACGAAGACGCTGCCGGTTCGCGTCGAGGAGATCCTGGTGGAGTATGCCTGGCCCGGGAACGTGCGGGAGCTGGCGCACGTGCTCGAGGCGGCCGCCATCTGCAACTCCCGGAAGCGGATTTCCGCGAGCGGCGTGGAGGAGGTGATCCGGTCGCAGCCCGGGCGCGCGCATGGCGCCTGACACTCCGCCAGGCGGGCCACGGTACGGTCATAGCCTGGCGGTCGGCGCCCGGCACTGCCCTGGCGCCTGCCCGGGCACATGCCTCGTTGGACAACACCGGGTGTTGCAATGGCTACGGCGCGGATCTACCGTATCCGCTGCCAGGTCTGCCAGTTCAGCGCCGGTCGGCGTGAAGTCGTCCGGTCAGCCCGCGGAGGTCTCGATGGGTCGGGGTATTCGAGCAGTCAACGTGCCGGTTTTCTGGTTGTTCGCTGCGTTTCTCGTGGCCGGCGCGAGCGTCGCTCCGACCGAAGCGCAACGGCCGGGTGGACAGGACGAGGACGATCCCGTCCGTGAACTCGTTTCGCGTCTCACTCTGGACGAGTACAAGACCACGCTCAAGGGGCTTACACAATTCGGCGACCGCCGCCAGGGCACGCAGCGCAACCGCGACGCCGTGGACTGGATCGAGGCCACCCTTCAGGACTTCGGCTGCACCACCACCGAACGCGTCCACTACCAGTATCCGCCCGCGGGTGCGCAGCCGCGACGTTCCTTCGCCGACCCCTTGCCGCGGCCGCCTCCACCGCCGCCCAACGAGAATACCGGCACCCCGACCGGAGGCGATGTCGGCCGACGCGGCCCCGGTCCCGGAGGCAGCGTCATCTTTGGCTACCGGGCCCGTACGGGCGTGAACCGCGACCCGATGGCGCAGCCCGACGAGCGCATCCGCGAGCTGAACCGGGAGGAGCCGGTGGACGGGGACCGGTCGCAGGTCTTCTGCACCAAGGTCGGCGCGACACGTCCCGACGAGATGTACATCCTCGGAGCGCACATGGACGGGCACGGTGTCAACGAGGCCGTGGACGACGACGGTTCCGGGACCGCGCTGGTGATGGAGCTCGCGCGCGTCTTCAGCTCCCCGGACGTCCAGACCGAGCGCTCGATCCGCTTCGTGCTCTGGAACAACGAGGAGACCGGCCTGAACGGCGCGCGCGCGTACGTGGAGCAGCGCGAGGCGCTGCAGGGCGTGGAGGATCCGCCCGGGTCCGGCAGATATCCCGAGCCGCGTTGGCTTGGGATGATCCAGCATGACATGATGCTCTGGGACCACGGTGCGCCCGACCGCGCCGGACGGGTAAGCCGGGATCAGCGCCCCGAGGCCGACGTCAACATCGAGTTCCAATCCAACGCCGAGCTGGCGACCGAGGCCATGGAGCTGGCGTTTTTCTTCAAGGCCGCCAACGAGCAGTACGCGACCGACTATCCCGCCACCGTCGGTCCGCACATGACCAACACCGACTCGACGCCCTTCATGCACCTCACTCCAGCGATCAGCCTGCGCGAGAACGAGAGAGGGGCGCAGGTGGGCGCCGGCTGGAACCCGAACTGGCACCAGCCGACCGACGTGTGGACCACCTACACCGACGACGACTTCCGCCTCGGCCTGAACGCCGCCCAGACCACGCTCGCGGCGATCGCGCAGTTGGTCGGCGCGACCGTCGAACGGTGAGAGAGGAGCGATCATGACGATTGGCAAGAAGGTTCCGGGTCGGAGTCTCGATGCCGGCATGGGACGGCGGCGGTGGTCGGCTCGGCACACCGAACATGCTGGCCGAAGGCACGTGGCGGGCAGACGGGCGATCGCGGCAATCGCTGCGGCTCTGACCGGCGCATCGTCCGGCATCGTCCTGGCGCTCCTGGCGGCATCGGCGCTCGCGGCTCAGGGCACGGCATCGCCGTCGGGCGGACCTCAGCTGGAGGACGTGACCTTCAGCCGGGACATCGCGCCCATCCTGCAGCGCGCCTGCGTCCGCTGCCACCGGGACAACGGCGTCGCCCCAATGTCGCTCGTCACCTACCGCGATGCGCGCCGCTACGCGCGCCGAATCGCCGAGCGCACCGGGATCCGCGATCGGGCGGGCGCCATGCCTCCCTGGTACGTCGAGAAGGACATCGGCATCCAGCACTTCAAGGACGACATGTCCCTCGACGACCGGGAGATCGCCGCGATCGACGCCTGGTATCGCGCGGGCGCACCCGAAGGGGATCCGGCGGACATGCCTCCACCTCTGGAATTCGACGACGACATCGTATGGACGGCAGGCGAACCCGACCTCATCGTCCGCCTGCCCGAAGTGTTCGTGGAGGGCGACTCGCCCGACTGGTGGGGCGAGATCGAGAGTGTCCCGACCGGCCTCACCGAGGACCGGTATGTGAAATCCGTCGAGATCCGGGAGGTCAACGACGTGCCGTCGACGCGGACCGGCACCGAACACGAGGGTCGCCACACGGTCGGAGGACGGTTCGTGGTGCACCACATGATCTGGAGCACGCGCGTGCTCGAGGGCAGGGAATCGGGGGTTGGCTCCGAGCGGGCTTCCACCGATGTCGGCTGGCCGGTGCACGAAGTCGGGCGCGAACCGGACATCTTCGACGAGGACGCCGGCCGGCTGCTTCGCGCCGGGTCGTCGGT
>VYDD01000116.1 GCA_009843625.1 Gammaproteobacteria bacterium
GTATCGAACCCAATACCGTCTTACGCTCCTGCTCGCCGCCGCCATCGCCCTGGGGTGTGGCGGGGACGACGTGGTGGAGCCGCCGGTCGCGACCAGCGCCGTGGTGGTCCCCGCCGCGGTGAACCTGGTCGCGCTGCAGGAACGGGCCGGCTTCCAGGCGACCATCCATGACCAGAACGGACAGGTCATGCCGGGCGCCCCAGTCACCTGGTCGACCAGCGACCCGTCGGTCGTCACGGTGGACGCTACCGGCACGGCCGTCTCGGTCGGCAACGGGCGCGCCCAGATCGCCGCCGCAAGCGGGAACGCCATGGCATCCGCCTCCGTCGTCGTCGCGCAGCGCGGCGCGGTGGTCGAAGTCGACTGGGGTGGCCCCCGCCTCCTTCTCGGCGACTCTGTGCAAGCGACCCTCCCGGTAGCCAACGACCCGAACGGACATCGCGTCGCCCCGGCCCGCGTCACCTGGACCACCACCGACCCCGCAGTCGCCACCATCGACCCTGAAGGATGGGTGCGCGCGGTCGGGCCGGGACAGGTCCGCATCGGGGTCGACGTCGGCGGCTTCGTCGCCGCACAGGATTATTCCGTGGAACTCGACCCAGGCTTTCTCGAAATCGCATTGACCCTGCCACCGAACGCCCACGACATCGGCGCCCATCTCATCATCGAAGTGCCCACCGACATCCCCGGCATCGATGGCCCTGCCATCGACTCCCTGCGCGCCGCGGACTATGAACTGTACCGCTCCCGCGCCACCACTCCGACCCAGGTCATCATCGCCGGATCCCTCTCCTCAGGCCCGGTTCTCGAGTTCTGGGTGCCCCACCGTCCCCTCCTCGCCCGGTACCGCGTAGAACTGTTGCAAGTCGCGGGAGAGGACTATGCCCTCAGGGACCTTGCGGGCTATTCCGCTCTGATCACGCCCTGAGCGCTCCGCCACCGATCATCGCATTTTCCCATGGCGCCGCCCGGGCTCCGGTGCCACGTTTGAATCCGAGGTGCCGCACACAAGGGCATTGGATCGAGCTGGCTCTCTCGATCGGCGATCAAGGTTCTAGCACCTGCGTAACTCCGTCCGCGACTTGAACCTTGAACAGGAGGACGCATGAAGCTGAGCCAGGAACTGATCGCCATCCTTGCCGTCGGCGTAACGCTGACGGGCCTGCAGATGACCCTGTTCTTCAGCCTGCGCGGGGAGATGGCGAGCATGGAGATCCGCCTGCGCGGGGAGATGAACGACCTGCGCGAAGAGATGCGCGGGGAGATGAGCGACTTGCGCGCCGAGATGCGCGGCGAAATGAACGTCCTTCGGGAAGACGTCCGCCACGACATCGACGCCATCAGGATCGACATCCGAGACATCCGCGAGCACGTCCGCCCCTTGCGCGACAAGCGGCTCGTACACGCTGCGTGAACGTGAAGGCGCCGCCCGCGTCCCGCTGAAAGGGACTTTCCGCTACCGGATGACGCTGCCTCCCGTCCGGTCATCGGGCACGAAGCGGTCCCGATACGGCATCTCGATGGCCGGCAGCGTCTCGGCGTTCATCACCGCGTCCTCGGGCACGAGGTCGTTCAGGTAGAGGATGTACGCGATCACGGCGTAGGTCTCGTCCGCGGTCATGGTGCCGGGGGTGAGCTGGGGCATCGCCTTTACGGTGTAGTCGTAGAGAGTGGTGGCATAGGGCCAGTAGCCGCCGACGGTGCGGCCGGCGGGCCACTCCTCCCACGGCTCCTGCGTTACCAGCACATCGTTGGGCCCCTCGGTGCCGGTGGGGCCGTGGCAGGCGATGCATTGCGCGAGGTAGATCTGTTCGCCCTCGGCGACTGTGCCGCTTCCGGGCGGCAGACCCTCCCCGTCGGGCTTCACGTCGATGTCCCACATGGCGACGCGCTCAGCCGACGCCGGGCTGCCGAAGCCGAAACGCTCCGGGGGCTCGGCACCGTCAGCAGAAGCCCCGGCCGACGAAGACCCGGCGGGCGCGCAGCCGACGGCCAGGACCATGGTCGCCAGCGCGAGCCGCCTCATACCAGGTCTCCCAGGCCGAAGGTGACGGTACCGTTGGACCCGACCTTCCAAACCCTCTGGTGATTGTGGTGGTACGACGTGCGCTCGCCGCGCGCCTCCCAGAGCTGCTGCACCGTGGGCTGCACGTAGCCGGTCTCGTCGAGCGCGCGGCTGATCAGCAGGCTTTCGCTGCCGTCCCAGTTCCAGAGATGGCGGAAGCGGACCGTCGACTTGGGCAGGATGGGCTCCTGAAGCTCGGCCTCGGTCCAGCTACGGCCGCCGTCGGTGCTGATGTCGACGCGTGTGATGCGCCCGCGTCCCGTCCACGCGAGCCCCTGGACCTCCCACCATCCCGGCTCGGGCAGCGTGTAGGGATACGCGGGGAAGGTGATGGTGGACTTGGCGTCCATGAAGAAGCTGAACTGGCGGGAAAGGCCGCCTTTGAGCGGGTCGGTGTAGCGGGAGGTCTCGTCGCGGGTCATGGTCGGGCGGTCGGTGACTTCGATGCGCCGCAGCCACTTGACGCTGGCGTTGCCCTCCCATCCGGGCAGGAGCAGACGCAGCGGGTACCCCTGCTCGGGACGGATGGCCTCGCCGTTCTGCCCGTAGGCGAGAAGGGCGTCGTCCATGATCTTCTCCATGGGCACGCTGCGCGACATGACGGCGGCGTCGGCGCCCTCGGCCAGGATCCAGGTCGCGGCCGGGTCGGCGCCCACCTCGTTCAGGATGGTCTTGACCGGGACGCCCACCCACTCGCTGGTGCTGAGCAGCCCGTCGAGGGCCTGGGGGGTGATCTCGACCGGCATGCGCTCGCGATTGTACGCCCCGCCCCCGTTTCCGGAGCACTCGAGGAAATAGGTGCGCGCCACCGACGGATAGCGCTTCAGGTCCGCCATCGAGAAGACCATCGGGCGCTCGACCATCCCGTGCACCAGCAGCTCGTGACGGCCCGCGCGGATGTCGGGGATGCCGGCGTGATGCCGCTCGAAGTGCAGGTCCGCCGGCGTGATGGTGCCCTGCAGCTCCTGCAGCGGGCTGCGCGACGAACTGGAGAGCGTCTGCGAGCGAGTGAGGCGCCTGGGGCGTTCCTCGGGCGCGCGCACGCCCACCTCGGAAGTGAAGCGGCCCGGGACCTTGGTGGGGTCGTCGGGCGGCGTCGGGGCCTCCTGCGCGACCAGCTTGACGGCGTCGGCCTTCGTCTTGATCAGGCCCGCGGCCACGGCCCCGGAAGTAGCGGCGATCCAGGTGCGGCGAGAGATGGGGGAGCGGCTGTTCGATGCCATCTCAGGTTCCCTCCGAAGGGTGGTTTGCGATGCGACAGATCCTCGTAAGCCAGCCTACGGCGGGAGGGACGGGGAGGCAAGGACGGGGGGCTCCTACGCCCGCCGGCGCCATTCCCGCAGGAGATGCAGCACCATGAAGATCCCTACCACGAGCGCGAGGGTGTGGATGCCATCTCCCGTCGCCAGGCTGTGGATGACGACGGTCAGGGATGCCGCCAGGCCGATATATATGAACCTTTGCGACAATACTGGTCGTGCGGTAATCTCTATAGTAGCGCCCGCCGGTGTCGCGCGTGTGACTCAACCACCACTCAACGCTACTCCATCAGGGAGGCCAGGATGAAAGAGCGGTCGAAACCAGCCCAGACGTTCTATGTAGCGAGCTGCCTCTTCGGCCTCCTCACCGCCTTCAACATGATGCTCTCGACGATGGAGCCCGGCGGGCTGGCGCTGCTTGTGTTCGGTCTGGCAACCGGCCTCACCGGCGGCACCCTCCTCCTGGAGGCGGTGAAGAACTACCACCCCCCCGCCGGCAGCAGGATCAGCGGAGGCAAGTCGGGTCTGGCGCTCGGGGGTCTTGCGTTCATCGTCATGATCATCGGAGGGTGACCGATGATGAACCGCTGGATCCTGTCGGCGGCGCGGATAGCGGCCACCGTTGCCGTTGTCGTGGTGCCGTTTGGTTACGCGATCACGGCGAATCACACCGACGTCCTGCTGGGAGTGGGTGGCGGGATCGGGGTCGGTGTGGCAGTTGTGTTCCGGGGAGGCTCGCAGAGCAGGCCCTGGATGGGCGTTCTGATCGGGTCGATCGTCGGAATGGCCATCGCGCTGTTTGCCGGCGGGTTGTCCGGCGACGGATGGGACGGATGGGGAGTCACCGGCCCGTACACAATGGATTTCGCAGTCGGTTTGGTCGTCGGACTTGATCGGTACTCGATTTCCAGCTATCGGGACGTGACCCGGGAGACGCTCATTCTGGCCGTCTTGCTTACCCTGGGATTCTTCCCCGCTCACGTCGCGAATGGGATCCTTCTTGCCCTGCGGACGTCGGGCTTCTTTTCCTTCTACACACTGATCCTGGTACTACCCGTCATATTGACGCCGTGGATCGCGTTGCCCGCCGGACTCCTGAGCTCCCGCGGCGAGGGATGGCACGACAGCCGTCCTCCGCTGCCGCTGATCCTCGGCGAGGTCGCCCTGGCGGCCCTGTTCGTCTTTCTGATGATCACCGGGACCTTGACGGAAGGCCGCGGTCTCGCGGGTTTTTCCATGGTGTTGGCAATCGCATATTACCTGGGCGTCTTTGGAATAGTGCTGCCCGTGGGAATGTTTCTCCTGGGAAGGGCCGCCATCGGCTGGCTGCGGCCGCGGCTCCGCGTGTACGGCCAACTCATCGACTACCTGCGCGTCATGTGGGTTCCGATCGGCGGGTTTGCGGTCGGCTACCTGACGATCATCGTCGTTTTCTCCGGGTTCTACGGAATGTTGGAGCGCTTCAGCCCCGGTGCGTTTTCGGGTGTCGGGAACGGCGCCGGGATCACCGACTGGCTGTCCCTCTCGTTCTTCGCCGCGCTCGGCCAGGACTTCCTGACCGTTTCACCGGAGTCGATCGGTGCGAGGGTGCTCGTCGGTGTCCACCTGATCCTCTCGGGGGGCTGGGCGGTCGTGCTGTTCGCGGCGGTGATGACGTCCATCGGGCCGAAGCTTGAGCGGATCGCGCGGCGCCAGAATCACCCCTGACGAGTCACCGAGGGTGATCGCCAGCCGCGAAGTCCAATCACGCGGCAGGTAACGGACTCGCCCCATGGCAACCGGCGTTTGTCCCGCTCTCCCCTCTCGTGCAACCTTGCGCCCCGCCCGTCACATGCGAGCTTGCCAGGTATCGCCCTCATTCATCGCGCACCTGGAGCTGGTTCCATGTCTCGTCGCCCTGCCGTCGCCGCCGATTCCATCACGGGGAACGGCCAGCGCGTTTGTTCGCGCGCGCTTCCGTCCCGTTTTCGCATCCTGATGTCCTGCGCCCTGCTGGGGGCTGCGGTGGCCGCCGTCCCGCCGCAGCATGCCGCCGCCCAGGGCACCCGCTTC
This sequence comes from Gammaproteobacteria bacterium, assembly GCA_009843625.1. GTDB lineage: Bacteria > Gemmatimonadota > Gemmatimonadetes > Longimicrobiales > Gaopeijiaceae > BD2-11. The sequence continues at coordinate 5,377 of VYDD01000116.1, forward strand.
CTGCGCCAGCCGGACGTGAGCGCGACGCACATCGTCTTTGTCCACGCCAACGACCTGTGGCTGACGGGCCGCGACGGAGGCGATGCGATGCGGCTCACCAGCTCCGAGGGCGCGGAGACCGACCCGGCCTTCAGCGCGGACGGGCAGTGGATCGCCTTTTCGGGACAGTACGGGGGCAACACCGACGTCTACCTGATGCCCGCCACGGGCGGCCAGCCTCGGCGGCTCACCTGGCATCCGGCGGAGGACTTGGTGCAGGGATGGACGCCGGACGGCGAGATCCTCTTCCAGTCGGGCCGGGATGCGGTGCCCACTCAGCTTTGGAAGTTCTACACGGTGCCGCCGGCGGGCGGGCTGCCGGCGCCGCTCGCGCTTCCGCAGGCGTACCTGGGCGGGATGTCGGGGGACGGGGAATA
>VYDD01000334.1:0-1434 GCA_009843625.1 Gammaproteobacteria bacterium
CGACCGTCCCGATCCACCAGGCCGCCGCCCGCCCGCCAGTGTCGCGTCGAATCGACGTCATCGGTCGCCGCATCGGCCGCATCCGGCCGCCCTCGCGTGCTGGACTGGTTTCATCGCTCATCACTCCGTCTCGGGAATGCGCCACGGCCCGCGCCAACCCGGTTGCGCACCCGCCGGGACCGATCCGCCTCCCTCACCGCTTCCAACGACCCCCGCTTGCCGCCATCTTTCGCCCGGCAAGATGCAACGTTACCCGAGGGGACGCGAGTCAGGGGACGGGACCGGTGGCGGACGACAAAAGGACGAAGCGAATCTCCGGCGCCAGCCTCAGGCACGCATTCCACGAGATCATCTGGCCTCGGCGCAGGCTGGTTCTGTTCGGCCTCGTGCTCATCCTGATGAACCGGCTGGCCGGGCTCGTCCTTCCCATCTCCACGCGCCCCCTCATCGACGACGTGATCGCCACCGGCGACCTGCCCGGCCTGTTCCGGCTCCTCGGGGCGGTGGCGCTGGCGGTGGTCGTGCAGGCGGCCACCTCGTACACGCTGACCATGAGGCTGAGCGTCGAAGCGCAGCATCTCATCGCCGAGCTGCGCACGCAGGTGCAGCGGCACGTCCTGAGCCTGCCCGTGCGCGTCTTCGACAACACGCGCTCGGGTGACCTGGTGTCGCGCATCATGGAGGACGTCAGGGGCGTTCGGAACCTCGTCGGCACGGGCCTCGTGCAGCTCGTCGGCGGGGTGATCACCTCCGTGGTGGGCTTCGTATACCTGCTGAGCATATCCCCCACGATGACGGTGCTCACGCTGGGGCCTCTCGGGGCCTTCGCCTTCATCTCTACCAAGGCCTTCCGCACGCTCCGGCCCGCGTTTCGCGAGCGTGGCAAGATTCGCGCGGAGGTCACGGGCCGCCTCACCGAATCGCTCGGGGGCATTCGCGTCATCAAGGGCTTCCACGCCGGAAGGGCGGAGGGAATGATCTTCCGCGATGGCGTCCTGCGCATCTTCCGCAACATCCGGAAGACGCTCACCACCTCCAGCCTGGTCACCAGCGCGGGCACGTTCTTCATGGGGATGGCGGGAGTGCTGGTGATGGGGTACGGCGGATGGCTCATCGTTCAGGGCCAGCTCACGGTGGGCGAGCTCTTCTCCTTCACCTTCCTGCTGGGCTTCCTGATCGCGCCCGTGATCCAGATGGCCAACATCGGCACCCAGATGACGGAGGCGTTCGCCGGCCTCGACCGCACCGCCGAACTGCTCTCCTGGCCGACGGAGGACGATGATCCGAAGCGGGTCGTTGAGATGCCGTCCATCCGGGGCCGGCTGCGCTTCGAGGATGTCCACTTCCGGTATGAGGAAGACAAGCCCGTGCTGCGCGGCATCAGCTTCGACGTGGAACCCGGCACCGTGGTGGCGCTGGTGGGCAGTTCGGGAT
>VYDD01000334.1:1444-17581 GCA_009843625.1 Gammaproteobacteria bacterium
GTTCGGGATCCGGCAAGTCGACCATGGCCAGCCTGGCCGCTTCCTTAATGACGCCCGACGAAGGCCGAGTGCTGGTGGACGATGTCGACCTGAGCGAGGTGCGGCTGGCGAGCTACCGCAACCAGTTGGGGCTGGTGCTCCAGGACGACTTCCTCTTCGACGGCACCATCAGCGAAAACCTGCTCTTCGCGCGCCCGGACGCGAGTGCGGATGAGGTGCGGCACGCCGCCGGGCAGGCGTTCGTCACCGAGTTCAGCGACCGCTTCCCGGAAGGGCTCGACACCGTCATCGGCGAACGCGGGGTCAAGCTCTCGGGCGGCCAGCGACAGCGGGTCACCATCGCCCGCGCGATTCTCGCGAACCCGCGTCTCCTTTTTCTCGACGAGGCGACCTCCAGCCTGGACACCGAGAGCGAGGCGCTCATTCAGGCTTCCCTCGCGCAACTCCTGCGCGGGCGCACAACGCTGGTGATCGCGCACCGGCTGTCGACCATTCGGCGCGCCGACCTCATCCTGGTGCTGGAGGAAGGCCGCATCGTCGAGCGTGGCCGACACGAAGATCTCATCTCGCGCCGGGGACGCTACCACGAACTCTACACGGTCCAGGCGAGGATTTGAGAGCGGTATGAGACTTGCGTTTCCGGTGCATTGCCTGAAAACTGATGTTAGCCCCGACGGGTGTCCGAAGCATGTGGCCGGAGGCATTATGTCGCTTCCAGAAGGCGTTTTGTCGTTTTCCCGGGAACCTGTCCGTATCTCCTGGGTGTGCAATCCAAACATCGCGACCCGAAGTTGCCGTCTTGCGGCAGGTCGGAGTCGCTGAGTCGCATTGATTACGTCCCGTTTTCATTCATCAGGAGGGTCTTCCAAATGAGCTTGCCCGCAAGTAACTCGAATCGATTCCTCAAGCTGACCGCGTTCATGCTCCTGTTCGCGGCGCTACCCGCAGCGGCGCACGCCCAGGGCTCCCTCGAGGGCACGGTGCGCGATGCCGCGACCAACCAGGGAGTCGTCGGCGCGCAGGTGTTCATCTCCGCGCTGAACATCGGCAGCCTGACCGACAACGACGGTTCCTTCAGCATCGGCGGCGTTCCCGCCGGGTCGCACATCGTCGAGATCCAGCTGATCGGTTACGCCGCCGAGCGGCAGGAAGTGACCATCACGGTCGGGCAGGCGACGCAACTGGACGTGATCCTGAGCGAGGAGGCCATCACGCTCGGGGGCATCGTCGCCATCGGAACGCGGGCGCGGCCGCGCACGGTGACCGAGTCCGCGGTGCCCATCGACGTGATCCCGAACGCGGAGATCGTCAACCAGGGCGACAACGATTTCGCCAACCTGCTCCGCAACGTGGTGCCGTCGTTCAACGTGAACATCCAGCCCATCAGCGACGCGGCCACTTTCGCCCGTCCGGCGAACCTGCGCGGCCTCGCGCCCGACCACACGCTGATTCTGTTGAACGGCAAGCGGCGCCACCGCACGGCGGTCATCACCTGGTATGGCAACGGCCTCGCCGACGGATCGCAGGGCCCGGACCTCGCGATGATTCCGGGGTTGGCGCTGGAGCAGGCCGAGGTGCTGCTCGACGGCGCTGCGGCCCAGTACGGCTCCGACGCCATCGCGGGGGTGATGAACTTCATCCTCAAGAACGACCGTTCCGGCGGCGCCATCGAGATCAAGACGGGCGGAAACATGATGTCGCGGACCGGGGCGCGCTTCGAGGACGGCACGATCCCCGGCGACGGTGAGATGTACAGCATCGCGGGCAACTTCGGCCTGCCGCTCGGGGAGAACGGCTTCCTCAACCTGACCGGCGAATACGGCAACGCCAGCCCCACCGACCGCAGCACGCAGCGCCGGGACGCGGTAGGGTTGGTCGTCCACGAGGGCAACACGAGCGTGCGCACGCCCGCGCAGATCTGGGGCTCCCCCCAGGTCAGCGATGAACTCAAGATCTGGGCGAACACCGGCTACCTGTTCAGCGACGCCCTCTCGTTCTACGGACACGCCAACTACGTGAGCAAGCAGGTTGAGGGCGGGTTCTACTTCCGGAACCCCGGCACCCGCAGCGGCGTGTTCGCCACCTCCGGCTGCCCGCGCTATTTCGGCGACCAGCCATGCGATCCGGAATGGGAGCGGTCCATCCTTCTGGTCGGAGACCTGCTCGAGGCCCAGGGCGGCATGATGGGCGCGGCCGGTTGCCCCAGGGTGCTGGTCGACCCCGCGAGCGGGACCATCAGGGACCGTGAGGCGTTCAACCAGGTCATGGCCAACCCCAACTGCTTCACCTTCCGGAAGATCTTTCCCGGAGGCTTCACGCCGCAGTTCGGCGCCTACGTGCTCGACGGCTCCGCAGTGGCGGGCCTACGGGGCACCAGCGGGCGCCTGGACTGGGACGGCAGCGTGGCCTGGGGCAAGTCCAACATGGACTTCTACATGTACAACACGGTCAACGCCTCCCTCGGGCCGGACCAGCCGTGCAGCGCCGAGGGCACCTCGGTCGCGGTTCCGGACCAGCCCTGCACGCCGTACTTCCGCCCGGGCATCTACGACCAGCAGGAAGTCAACCTGAACTTCGACGTCTCCTACGCGGTGAACGAGCGCGTGAACCTCGCGGGCGGCGCCGAATGGAGGAACGAGCGTTTCGAGATCGTCCCGGGCGACCAGGCTTCCTGGACCGAGGGACCGCTCGCCAGCCAGGGCTTCACTCCGGGATCGAACGGGTTCACCGGCTTCGGTCCGCTGACGGAGGGTGTGTGGAACCGGAGCAACGTGGCGACCTACGGCGACCTGGAGATCCGGGAGCCGGAGGGTGCGTGGACCTTCGGCCTGGCGGCCCGCTTCGAGAACTTCTCGGACTTCGGCAGCACGCTGAACGGAAAGATCTCGGCCCGCACCAGAGTCTCTGAGGGCTTCGCCCTTCGGGCCAGCGCGAGCACGGGGTTCCGCGCCCCCACGCCCGGGCAGTCCAACGCGTTCAACATCTCCACGATCTACGACCCGGTCATCATGGACCTGACCAACAACGGCACCATCCCCTCCACCTCCGATCTGGCCGTGGAGTATGGGGGCGAACCACTGGTGCCGGAGACCTCGGTCAACCTGGCCGTGGGCGCGGTGGTCGAGAGCGGCAACTTCAACATGTCGTTCGACGCCTATCAGATCAGCATGTCCGACCGGCTGACCTTCACGCAGGACTTCAGCCTCAGTCCCATGGACATCGACCGGCTGCTCGCCGAAGGCATCATCCGCCCGGGCGGCGTGCTCGCCAGATTCCGCTTCTTCATCAACGACTTCTCGACGCGCAGCCAGGGCATCGACTGGGTGGCCGCGTACCGGGTGGCGGGCGGCGACGGTTCCGGCACCACCTTCAGCACCGCCTGGAACGTCAACCGCACCACCGTGACCGAGTTCAATCCGCAGACGCTGAGCTCGGGCCGAATCCGCATTCTGGAGGAGGGACTGCCGAATCTGCGCGCCAACGTCTCGGTGAACCACAACTTCGCCAGCGGCATGCGCCTCCTGGTGCGGGCCAGCCACTGGGGCGGCTACTACGATGGCGAGCAGCCCTACTACGAGGGCGACTCCAGCAACACGATCGACTACCCGTCCCGCGTCCTCTTCGACGTGGAGGGGGCCTATTCCCTCAGCGACAACTGGATGCTGACGGTGGGATCCCAGAACGTCCTCAACACGAAGCCTCAGGAATACCCGGGCGCGGCGGACGGCGTCGGCAACCGGTTCGGCCAGTTCACGCCCTTCGGCTTCAACGGGGCCTTCGTCTACACCAAGCTGGGGTACACGTGGTAACGCGCAGCTGATCCGCCGCGGGCGGAAGCAGCATCACAAGGCCCCGGAAGGTTGCACGGCGACCTTCCGGGGCCGTTCTTTGGAGGGTGATGTCTCTGTCCGGGCCCATCCCCCGCCTCCTCGCCTTCGCGCTACCGGTTGCCACCGGGTGCGTTTCGTCTTCGGCGCTCGAACTGTATCGGACCGGCGAAGCCGCCTGCTACGATCGTTCCGTCGAGCCCCAGACCGCCGTCGTCGATTCCCACCTTCACTTCCGTCCCTTCGGGGGTCCGGAGATCCCGTTCGAGGAACTCGTCGGGTACCTGGAGGAAACGGGCGTGCTGTTCGCGAACGTCTACGGGATCGGCCAGACGCTGCCGGACTTCTCGTCCTGCACCTACTACCTGGACTGTCCCGGCACACCGTTGACGCCGTCGCCGCAAAACGATGTCGCCAACGCCGCCGGGTACCTGGCAAGCCCGTCCTCGCGCGTCCATCTGACGATGTCGATGACGTTCCCCGATCTGGCGCGCCCCGCCACCATCCTCCCTGAAATGCGGCGCCTGGAGGAGGAATACCCAGGCGTCTTCTCGTGGATGGGCGAGGTCAACCTGGTGAAGCAGGCCGTGTTCGCCAACGGCCGCGGGGCGGTTTCACGCGAAGTGCTGGACGACTGGGCGCCGTTCATGGCGGCGCTCCGGGACCGGGACATGCCGCTGGCGATCCATTCCGATCTGGGCAACGACGAAGATCCGACCCTCTATCTTCCGCTGATGGACGAGGCGCTCGCCCTGTATCCGGACAACGACATCGTGTGGGTGCACATGGGCCTGTCGCGGGAGCTGACGCGGATGCCCCCGGCCGAGCACATCGCCATCCTGGAGTCGATGCTGGACCGCCATCCCCGCCTGATGCTCGATATCTCCTGGCGGGTCCTGGACGACGCCTACTTCTCGGATCCCGAGGCGAGGGCACCCTACCTGCTGTTCCTGAACGAGTACTCGGAGCGCGTTCTTCCGGGGACGGACTTTCTCGCTTCCAGGGACAAGGACTTCGAGGTCTACCGCACCGAGCTGGAAGTCACCGGCCGGATCCTGCGCTACCTGGACGACACCGCCTTCCGCAACATCGCGCTCGGCCAGAACTACTTTCGCCTGCTGGGGCTGGACTACACGGCGCCGAGGATTTGCGCGGGGGCCTGAGAGCGCCCCGGAACTGCGGCGGCGCCCGGCAGGATCGCCGCCATACCCGGACGCGAATCTACAACCTGGCGCGAATCTCCCACAGATCCGGAAACACCGGCTTGTTGAGCGTCGTGGCCAGGTAGCGGGACCCCGCGGATCCGCCGGTTCCAGGCTTATGGCCGATGGTCCGCTGCACCATCTTCATGTGGCGGTAGCGCCATTCCTGCAGCCCCTCGTCCAGGTCCACCAGGCGCTCGCACAACTGGGCGTTGCGGGCGTCCCCGCGATAGATGCGGATCAGGACTTCCTGCATGGCCTCGTCCGTCACCACCGGCCGCGTCACGTCCCGCTCCAGGCTTGTGCCCGGAACCTCGTATCCCTCCGTGGCCAGGTAGCGGAGGAAGCAGTCCCACAACGTGGGCGCGCTCCAGCGGCGCTCGAGATCCAGCCGCGCGCGGCTCCCCGGTTCGAAGCGCTTCATGGCGGCCCTGTGCTTCCAGCCGAGGCAGAACTCGAGAGCGCGGAACTGGTCGGACTGGAAGCCGCTGGCGGTGTCGAGATGGTCGCGGAAGGTCAGGAACTCGACGGGGCTCATGGTCTCGAGGATGTCGAGCTGCGCGACCAGTACCTTGAGGATGGTGAGGATGCGCTTGAGCGTATGCTGGGCCCGGGGCGCGTCTCCATCTTCGAGCAGGCGACAGCAGTAGTCCATCTCGTGGAGGAGCACCTTGAACCACAGCTCGTAGACCTGGTGGATGACGATGAACAGCATCTCGTCGTGTTCAACGTCGTCCCTCGGCTTCTGGAGCCGGAGCAGCTCATCCAGCCTGAGATAGCGCTCGTAGTTGACGGCTTCGGGGTTGCAGGTCACTCGCTGAGCCTCGGGGGTTCCTCCAGATACCCTTCCTCGATGAGGATGGCCTCGATCTCGTGCCAGACGGCGAGTTGGCTGTCGTGGGCGCCGTCATGTTCCAGCGCCACCTCGGAGATGCGCCCCTCCCATTCGTTGACGAGGTAGAGCGCGTCCAGGACCTCGTCGTCCTCTTCCGACTCCGCGGCGCCGTGCGCCTCCAGAACCAGAAGCACGTCCGCTGAGGTGACGTGATAGGCAAAACTCAGGTCGCACCTCCCGCGGATCGTGCCTCCGGCAGGCCCTCAGTTGGCCGCCGTGATCGTGGCCCTCAGCAGACGCTCCTCGGGAAGGACTCCGTGACAGCCCGGTTAATCTAAAGCGACGGGCCGGACTACGCTTCCCCGCGGGAGCGGATCGTCTCGACCCGTTCGGCCAGCCGGGCGTCTCCCAGCGATTCGGCGACACGCTCGAAGCCGGGGGTCGGTCCGGTCCAGCGGAGTTCATCGAGGTCGCCGAACAGCGAGACGTCATCCCGCAGGGTGGCCAGATCCCGGAACAGCAACGCGTCGCGCCATCCGGTGCGGAGATTCTCCTGCAGCCTCGACGCGCCCCGCACGACAACGCCCCAGGGCAGGCTGCGCAGCGGGATGGCCTCCAGGTGCCCGTAGTGGGCGAGCACCGTGGAGGTCGACTTGGAGCCCCAGCCCGGGATGCCCGGGAACCCGTCCGCGCTGTCGCCCACCAGCGCCAGGTAGTCGGGGATGGAGGCCGGCCGCACCCCGAACTTGTCCACCACCCCGTCTTCGTCGCGCAGCGCGCGCTGCCGCCGGTCGAACTGAACGATGCGCGTCCCCGAGACGCACTGGCTGAGGTCCTTGTCGGGCGTGCAGATGAAGACCCGCTCGACCGCCGGGTCCGCGCCCGCCAGCCGGGCCGCCGCCGCCAGCCCGTCGTCGGCTTCCAGCTCGACCATCGGCCACACTGCGATCCCCATCGCCGCCAGAGCGCCTTCGAGGGGGTGAAACTGCGCCCAGAGCGCGGGATCGATGCCTGCCGAGCTCTTGTAGCCCGGCCACAGGTCGTTTCGGAACGACTCGATGACGTGATCGGTGGCGACCCCGATGTGCGTGACGCCCGCCTCCAGCATGCCCAGCATGGAGTGCAGCACGCCAACGAGCGCGCCCACCTCGCGACCCGCCCGGTCTTCCCGGGACGGGACCGCGTAGAAGTGGCGGAACAGCTCGTAGGTGCCGTCGATGAGGTGGACGTTCACGGGCGGTTGGATGTTCGGGGGCCGGGCGATCGTGAAGGGGAACCATGCGGGCGGGACGGTCCGGTGCGCAATTACGCGCCCATCGACTACAACCCGGTCCCCGATTGACACGCGATTCCGGGCGCAGCCTTATTGACGAAGGGACTCTGATGCCACAGGGCCCTGGTGTGCGCAGCATCCCCCCGATGCGCGGCATCGCTCGATCAGTACAGGAGGTATCGACATGCGTGCTCCCGCCCCACGAACCATTCTCGCCGCGTCATGGCTGGCCATCGCCGGCCTTGCCCTGCCGCAGGACATGGACGCCCAGGTGCCGCCGCAGCGCACCACCGCCTTCGTCAATGCGAACGTCGTGCCCATGGACCGCGAGGGCGTGCTCGCCGATTACACCGTCGTCGTCTCCAATGGGCGCATCGTGGACATGGGCCCATCGGCATCGGTCGACCCGCCCGCCGGCGCCATGGTCATCGACGCCGCCGGAAAGTACCTCATGCCCGGCCTCGCCGAGATGCATGGGCACATGCCCGGCGGCAACATCGAGGAAACGGTGATGTTCCTCTACGTGGCCAACGGCGTCACCACGGTGCGCGGCATGCTGGGACAGGACGGGCATCTGGCATTGCGCGAGCGGGCCAACGCCGGGGAGATCGTCGCGCCGACGCTCTACATGGCCGGCCCGAGCTTCAATGACGGGAGCGTGAACTCCCCCGCGGAGGCGGAGCAGCAGGTACGTCGGCAGAAGCGTGAGGGTTGGGATCTGCTGAAGATCCATCCCGGACCCACGCTCGACGAATACAACGCCATGGCGGTCACGGCTCAGGAGGTGGGGATCCGCTTCGCCGGACATGTGCCGGCAGATGTGGGGCTCGAGCATGCCATCCTCATGGGCCAGGAGACCTTCGACCACCTCGACGGCTACATCGAGTTCCTGGACGCCTTCGAGGGCGAGGTCGATGAGGACCGGCTCGAGTACATCGTGCAGCTGACCCGCGACGCGGGCGCCTGGGTGGTCCCCACCATGGTCCTCTGGGAGGTCGGCATCATCGGCCGCGGCGATGCCGCCGAAATGGCGCGCTACCCGGAGATGCGCTACTGGCCCGGATTCCAGGTGGAGGGTTGGGAAGGCCGGCAGCGGGCCGCGGCGTCCCGGACCAGCCCCGAGCGGGCGGCGCAGTGGGCGGCGAACCGCAATCGGGTGCTGAAGGCGCTGTCGGACGGGGATGCCGGCATCCTCCTGGGGACCGATTCGCCGCAGATCTTCAGCGTGCCGGGCTTCTCGATCCATCGCGAGCTGAAGGCGATGGCCGACGCCGGGATGTCCGCGTGGGAGATCCTGGTCAGCGGGACCCGCAACGTGGGCGAGTACTTCCAGGGGAGAGACGCCTTCGGCACGGTGGCGGTCGGCCGGCGCGCGGATCTCCTGCTGCTGAACGCGAATCCGCTGTCCGACGTGGCCAACGTGGCCGACCGCGCGGGCGTCATGTTCCGTGGCCGCTGGCTGGCCGAAGAGGAAATCCAGAGAAGGCTGGAGGAGATCGCGGATGAGATGGAGAACTGAATTGCGAAATCGGCGCGGGATGTTGCGCTGGGCCAATGCGTCGTCGGGTCGTCTGTCAACACTGACAACGGCTTACACCTTTGCCGCGCTGCTCGCACCGTTTTTCGTTGCGAGTCCGGCTATCGCCCAGGGCGTCAACGCCGACGCGTGGAACGCCGCCATCTCCCGCTTCGAGCAGAAGATGGAGGCGCAGGTGGCGGCCGACGATGTCGGCGGGGTCAGCGCGGCCGTTGCGAGCGGCAGCGACGTCGTGTGGGCCCGGGCCTTCGGTTGGGCCGACCGTGATCGCCGCATCCCGGCCGGGGTGGGCTCCATCTACCGGACGGGCTCCATCTCCAAGACCGTCACCGCCGTGGCGATGATGCGGGCGGTGGAGCGGGGCTTCATCGACCTCGACCAGCCGCTGAGCGAGATCTTTCCGGCGACCGCCCGCTTCCCGGGGGCGATGGCGGGCGCTCCGGCGCCCACCGTCCGTCAGTTCGCAAGCCACACCTCCGGGCTGGTGCGCGAGCCCGATTGGGACATCGCCGCCTCCGGGCCCATCGGAATCTGGCAGGAGCGCGTCGTCGAATCGATTCCGCTGAGCCGCTTTCAGAACGCGCCGGGAGCGGAGTACTCCTATTCCAACATCGGCTACGGCACGCTGGGGCTGGCCGTGGCGAGGGCCGTGGGGCGGCCCTTCATGGAGTTCGTCGAAGAGGACGTCTTCAAGCCGCTGGGCATGACCAGTTCCACCTTCGTCATCGGACCCGAACTCGCGCCCCGGCTGACCGTCGGCTACGTGAACCGGGGCGACGGGAACCCGGACCCGGAGCAGCCGACCCGCGAGCATGCCGGCCGCGGCTACAAGGTGCCCAACGGAGGCGTCTACTCGACGGTCGGCGACCTGGCCCGCTTCATGGGCGCGCTGCAGGGGAGGGCGTCACCCGCGATCCTCTCCGATGAGAGCGTCGCGGAGATGAGCCGGGTTCACACGCCCGAGGACCCCGACAACGGCTATGGGCTCGGCGTGATGATCCGCACCACGGACGGCGGAGCCCGGCTCATCGGTCACTCGGGTTCGGTGGCCGGCTACAACGCCTACATGCTCTTCGAGCCGGAGTCGGGGCTCGGCGTGGTGTTGCTCCGCAACTACAACCAGGGCCAGGCCAGCCTGGGCGCGGCGGGACAGGAACTCCTCGTGGAGCTGCTGGGAGCGCTGCGCTGAGTCAGCCCGCGTCGAACAGGCGCATCTGACCGCCCCGCTCGGGCCTGCGGAACCCGTCGGTCGCCAGCTCGTACGATCGGCGCTTCAACCCGAGCTTGCGGCAGGTGACCCGGAAGAGGTTCCCCAGATGCTCGGCGAAGGGGCCCCTCCCTCGCCCACGCCGCCCGAAACGGGAGTCGTAGAGCCTCCCGCCGTGCAGTTCCCTGAGCCGGCCGAGCACCTTGTTGCGCCGGTCGGGGAAGTGCTGCTCGAGCCATTCGGCGAACAGTTCCTTCACTCCGAGAGGGAGCCGCAACAGCATCATCCCCGCGTGCGCAGCGCCAGCCTCGCGCGCAGCGCCGAGAATCTCCGGAAGCTCGTGGTCGTTCAGTCCCGGGATCAGCGGGGCCACGTTGACCCCCACGGGGACTCCGGCGTCCGCCAGTGCCCGCACCGCCGCCAGCCTGCGGGCGGGAATCGAGGTTCTCGGTTCCATCACCCGGCGGAGATCCTTGCGCAGCGTCGTGATCGACAGCGTAACCATCGCCGTCCCATGCTCCGCCATGCGCGAGAGGATGTCGACGTCCCTCGCCACCAGGTAGTTCTTCGTGACGATTGACACCGGATGCCGGCACTTGAGCAGCACCTCCAGGCAGGCGCGCGTGATTCCCAGCCGGCGCTCCACCGGCTGGTACGGGTCGGTGACGCCGCTGAGCGCGAGCGTCTGAGGCGTCCAGGCGCGCGCGGACAACGCCCTTTTGAGCAGCTCCGCGGCATCGGGCTTGACCATGATCCGGCTCTCGAAGTCGAGCCCCGCGGAGAACCCCAGGTACTCGTGGGTGGGTCTGGCGTAGCAGTAGCTGCACCCGTGCTCGCACCCCCGGTAGGGATTGAGGCTGACCGCAAAGCCCAGGTCCGGACTCGAATTGTGCGAGATGACGCTCCGGGACCGGTCGATGAAGAAACGGGTCTTCCGGGGCTGAGCGTCGCTGCTCTCGCCTTCCACCTCCGCGTCCGGCTCCACATGAAGCCGCTCGAAGCGGTTGGGCAGGTCGTGCGAGGCTCCACGGCCTCGGACAGGCAATCGCATGGGGGATGGCGAGTCCATCAGGGTCTTGGGAGCCGGGAAGTGGCCACGAGGTTCCGGGAGAGGCTTGAGTTTGACGATTCGGTATTTATTCGGTATCATGACCGGGTGGAGTCGCGCAAGGGTGGCGCGGATCCGGTCGGGCGCAGACTGTCCGGCTCGCTTGCACACGCGATACGTTCCACTCCATGGTTGCGCTGCCAAGCTCATCGGTCGCTGTACCAGGGAGGGATCCCTCCGCAGGACCCGGAGGCCTGGGTTCCGGGGCCATCGTGCTCTTCGCGCTGGCACTTGCAGAACCCGCGACGGCGCTGCCTCAAGACGCCACACCAACCGACAGCATGCCCGCCCAGGTCGGCGTCGATCCCGAAGCGTTACCCCGGCCCAGCGTCCGAGCCCGGCGCGCTTCGGGCCCGATTTCCGTCGACGGCTTCCTGAACGAGCCAAGCTGGGCCGAGGCAGAGATCATTTCGGGATTCGTGCAGTCCAAGCCGAACGCCGGATACCCGTCCAGCGAGCATACCGAGGTCCGCATACTGTACGACGACGAAACGCTTTACGTCGGGGCGACGCTGTACTACCAGGATCCCGCCGATATCACGCTTCATTCCCTCAAGAGGGATTTTCCCGCTGGTGAGGCCGACATCCTGGGCATCGCCTTCGATACATATCTGGACCGCAGCAACGCGTTCATGTTCGGAGTCAATGCCGGCGGGGCGATGGTCGACCTCCAGACCTTCGACAACGGGCGCGACATCAACTTCGCGTGGGACGGAATCGCGGACCGTGCGGTGCGCGTCCACGAGGAGGGATGGACGGCAGAAGTCGCTGTTCCCTTCAGTACTCTCCGCTTCGACCCGAACCAGCCTGACCGGCCTTGGGGGCTGAATTTCGTCCGCCGCCTGCGCCATAGGGGTGAAGACAGCTTCTGGGCGCCCATCGACCGGCGGTACAGCCTCAACCGCATGTCCGAAGCGGGTACACTCGAGGGGCTTCCGGCCATGAGCGGTGGGCTGAATCTCCTGGTAAAGCCGTTCGCGCTCACCGCGAGATCTTCGGGAGAGGCCCCCGGCGTGGGCGACGCCACCGATTTCGATGCCGGGTTGGACGTGAAGTATGCACTCAGCCAGGGCTTGGCCCTCGACCTGACCTACCGCACCGACTTCTCCCAGGTGGAGGTGGACGACGAGCAGGTGAATCTGACCCGCTTTTCGCTCTTCTTCCCGGAGAAGCGGGACTTCTTCGTCGAGAACGCAGGGCTGTTCGACTTCGGCGATCTGCCCGAGAGAGGATATCGGCTGGGAGCGGGGCTGGAGGACTTCAAGTTGTTCCACTCACGCCGAATCGGGCTTGAAGGGGGACGTCCTGTTCCGGTTCTCGGAGGGGGTCGGCTGACCGGAAGAGTCGGAGACTGGGGAGTCGGTTTTCTCAACATGCAGACGAGGGGCACCGAGGATGTCGCTGCCGAGAACTTCACCGCATTGCGGCTCCGGCGAACAGTGTTCGGCAATTTCCAGATCGGAGGCATGTTCCTGAATCGGGACATCACGGAGGAGACGCCGAGGGGCGGATACAGTCGAGGTCTCGGGGCGGATCTCTATGCACGGTTCTGGGACAGGATGATCGTGCAGTCGTACCTCGCGGGGACCATCGATGACGGGCAGGGAGGAAACAACCGGGCTGCCCGAGTCTCCGTCGCCTGGCGCGACCAGTTTCTGAACACGTCGTTGATGTTCCGCGAGATCGGAGACGCCTTCAGGCCCGAGATGGGATACGTGCGCCGGGATGCCGTCCGTCACGGCTACGCCACGATCGGCGTCCATCACCGCCGGGCGGAATCACTTCTGAACGAACTCAACCCCTTCCTGGAGATGCACTACATCACCAATCTGGCTTCCGTGCTGGAAACCCGGACAGGCACCGCCGGATTCATCACAACACTCTCGGACGGGAGCCGCCTGACGTTACAGTACAATGATCGGTTCGAGAGGTTGTTCGAACCCTTCCGCCTGCTCGGCGACCGGATGGTGCCGGAGGGGACCTACAGCTTCGGGGAGCGCGTCCTCAATCTGCAGACGAGCACCGGGCGCATCTTTTCGGCGATGCTGGGGTTCAGCGACGGCGGATACTTCGGGGGCACCCGCCGCTCCCTTCGACTCGGAGCCCAGTGGAAGGCGAATCACCACATCACCCTGGACGCCGGCACTCAGGATAACCGTATCGACCTGGGGGCGGGGCCCTTTTCGGCCAGGATCTATCGTGGCCGCGTGGAATACGCGTACTCGACCGAGCTCTTCGGGAGCGGGTTCATACAGTACAACGGGGTTACGGACGAACTCATCACGAACATCCGCCTCGATTACATCCACGCTCCGTTGAGCGACCTGTTTCTCGTCTACTCGGAACGGCGCGACACAGCCACGGGCGGCGTTCTCGATCGCCGTTTCACGGTCAAGCTGACCAGACTCTGGTCGTTTTGATCACGACCCGCAACGCCATCGGCCACCATGATCTGCCGGGTAAGGCTTCATGGTTGATAATGATAATGCATTATCAAGATCGTTTGCGGACCTGTGGGCGAGGCGTTACAGTGGCCATCGGAGCTTCAGGTCGGCCAGAGGGGGGTCCGTCCATGCTCCGACGCGTGGTGGTTCTTGTAGTTGTGGCAGGTTTGTTTTCCTGCGCCGGTCGTCAGACGGGCAGCAGCCCTAGGCGTACGGGCTCCATCCAATCCTCCGAGATCGCCGCCGTCTCGGCCACGAACGCCTACGACCTGGTGCGCCAGCTCCGCAGGGGCTGGCTGGTTTCGCGTGGTCCCATCTCCGTGAGCGATCCACGTCCCGCCTACCCTACCGTCTACATGGACGGGGTCGAGGTCGGGGAGTTGGATTTTCTCCGCTCAATCGCCGCGCCGGACGTTGCCGAGATCGAATTCCTGAGCACGCAGGAAAGCAACCTTCGCTACGGTTCCGGGCATTTCGGTGGAATCATTCTCGTCACGACGCGTCGAGGCGGCGGACCCGGTCCCCGTCTCGGGGCTGCTTGTTGTAGTTAAGGGTTTCCCGATCCACCCGTACAACGGAGGTTGGTATGACGAGTTATGCCGTGAGCCGCACAGGGGCGGCTCTGGTCGCCGTCGCAGCGGGTCTTCTTATGTTGCCTGCATCGGCTGCGGCCATGCAGGCACAGGGCATCGTGACCGGTGTGGTCACGGATGAGGACACGCAGCGGCCCCTGGTGGGAGTTCAGGTCTACGTTCCGGACAGTCAAACCGGAACCGTTACCAACCAGGACGGCCGCTATCTTCTTAACCTCCCCCTGGGCGAACACGTCCTGAGGGCGGAGCAGATCGGCTATTCATCCATCGAGCAGTCGATCACCGTCACAGCCGACCAGGCGACGACCTTGGACTTCGCCATGTCGTCCGTCGCGATCGACCTCGAGGAGATCGTCGTCTCGGTCGATGCCGTAGCCGCAAGGCGAATGGAGTTCGGCACCGACATCGAACGATTCGACGCGGCCGCGGAAGTCGAGAGAGCCGCCGTCGCGAGCGTATCGGACCTGCTCAGCGGCCGGGCAGCAGGCGTCGACGTCCAGATGGGTCAGGGGCCCATCGGGACGGCGTCACGGATCCGGGTACGGGGCGTGACCAGCCTCACCCAGGGGTCGAACCCGATCATCATCATCGACGGCATACGGACCAACAACCAGACCGACCTGGGGCCCGAGTCCATCGACTGGACGGAAGGCCGCACCGTATCCCGTCTCGACGATCTCAATCCCAGCGACATCGCCAGCGTGCAGGTCATCAAGGGCCCCACGGCTACCGCCCTCTACGGGGCCGGCGCCGCCTCGGGCGTGATCCTGATCGAGACCCGGAGGGGCGACGCCGCCAACCACCGGGTGTCCATCAACACGGAATTCGGGTTCGTCGAAGATATCGCCGACTACTGGGACAAGTGGTACAACTTCACCAAGTTCATGGGCATCACCAGTCCCGACGACCCGGTCGCTCGGCAGTGGAACGCCATCACCAATCCCGTGACCGGAGATGTCTGGGGCTACAACAACTCGATGACCAACCCTCTGACCAGCCCGCTGCGCAGGGGAGGATTCGCGAATACGACCCTGAGTGTCAGCGGCGGAGGCAACGACATCCAGTACTTCGTGTCCGGGCGCTGGAACGATGCCGCGGGGCCCTATCCGACGAACAACGTGCAGCAGGCCTCCTTGCGTGCGAACATCACGGCCAGGACCAGCGAAGCATTCGAAGTATCGGTCAACACCAACTATCTGGAGTCGGATCTCCAGTTCCCCGAGTCCTCCCGCAGCTTCCGCGGCTACTCGACCAACGCGGGCGCCGGGGCGCCGATCAACTCTTTCGGGGTGCGACCGGACGGGACCCGCGGGGATTGCCTGGGGACGCTCGTCAACGGCGCCAATCCGTCCACGTGCGAGCTGCGCCAAGGCAATCTGGTTTCGAACTTCGATAACCTGAACACGGTCTTCGGCGGCCAGAAGACGGGTCGTTTCGTGGGAAGCGCGACCCTCCGCTGGAGCCCGCTGTCCTGGCTCACCAACCGGGCGATCATCGGTGTCGACCACTCCCAGATGAAAGACATCAACGAGTTCCCCCTGGACGAGAACCGTCCCTTCGGCGTGCTGTCGGCGGGGTACCTGCGCGATCAGCGCACGACGGACATCAACCGCACGTTCGAGTACACGGGGACCGTTACGGCTGACCTGACGCCCGAGCTCGCCTCGACGACCACCGTAGGGGGTCAGTACTTCGGGCAGCGCGCCGAGCTGGTGGCCTGCATCGGGGAGGGAGGCTTCGCCAGCGCCACGGCCACCGCATGCGATGCGGCGCTGATCCGGACTGGCTTCTCCAATCTGGTCGAGCGGGTTGAGGTGGGCGGGTACGCCCAGCAGCGCTTCGGCTATCGCGGCTATCTGTTCGCTACCGGTGGAATCAGGTTCGACGACAACAGCGCCTTCGGCGTGGAGCAGGACGGCATCTGGTCTCCCAGTGTGAACGCCTCCGCGGTACTGAGCGACATGCCCTTCTGGAACTACGAGACCATCAACAGCCTGCGGCTCCGGTTCGCCTGGGGAACGGCGGCACAAGCTCCGCCGCCCTCCGCGGCCATCCAGAGGCTGCTTCCCGTCAGTCTGGAAGTGGGCGGAAACCCGGTGGCCGGCATCTCC
>VYDD01000334.1:17591-36869 GCA_009843625.1 Gammaproteobacteria bacterium
AAGCCGGAGCTGACCGCCGAGCGGAAATCCGAGATGGAGATGGGCGTCGACGTCGGCCTGTTGCAGGACCGGCTGGCGGTCAAGCTCACCTATTTCCAGCAGACGACCACGGATGCCATCGTCACGCGCTTCCTCTCGCCCTCTCTGGGATTCCGCGGAGAGCAGTGGGTGAACGTCGGCGAGCTCGAAAACAAGGGAATCGAGTTGTCGATTGGGGCCGAGCTGGTCAGCACGCCCGATTTCTCCTGGGACGTAGACTTCCGGCTTTCAACGCAGGATCCCATCGTAACCGATCTCGGCGGCACGCCCCCGCTGTTCCTGGGATCGAACCGCGGCGCCTTCATCGAGGGATTCCCGCCGGGGTCCTACTATGGGCCCGTCATCGAGAGCGCCCAGCGCGATGCGTCGGGGCAGATCGTCGAAGGCAGCATCGTCGTCAAGCCCGGGGACCTGAATAACGACAACTCCTATCTGGGCAGCCCCCAGGCAGGTGACTTCGAAAACCTCTCCACCACGTTCTCCTTCCTGGGCGGGCGACTCAGGCTGTCGTCGCTCTTCGACCGCAAGGGTGATGTCCACAAGAACAACAGTTCCGCCAACTTCCATGTGAGCTTTGGCCGCGACCACGCCGCGACCTGGCATTACGCCTTCCGCGAGTCCCGGATGACCCCGGCGCAGCAGGCGGGAATGGAACGGTCCCTGGTGGACGGAGGCCGGTGGAGAACTTTCGTCTTCGTCGAAGATGGAAGCTTCATTCGCTGGCGCGAGGCGACGCTGTCCTACGACATCCCCCAGAGCTACATCGACTTCCTCGGGGCATCCTCTGCGACGATCGCGATCGGCGGCAGAAACCTCCTGACCTGGACCAACTACACGGGGCTGGATCCCGAGACGATCACAGTCGGTGGGCGAACCGCATTGCCCGCCAACGAGGAGTTCTATGGCGAGGGTCAGGTAAGGCGCTGGCTCACCCGCGTTCAATTGGCATTCTGAGGTCATCGAACATGCAACAGAGCACTGCTGACGACGTGACCCGGAGGAATTGAAGACATGGAGAGCCAGATAATGAAGAATCATCCTGAAAACGGGAAAATCCGGCGGAAGAGAGTGGGGCTGGGGACTCGAGTCCTCGCGATGGCGATGGCGGTCATGGTGACCTCCGCCTGCGAGGGTCTGCTCGATGTAGCGCCCGATCCCCACTATGTGGACGCAAGCCTCAACCCGGCGCAGCTGTCGGAGACGATGGTGGGCGCCCTGGTGGACCTTAACTTCGCGTACGACGTGTGGGTGTACGAGACCAACATGTTCTCGGGTGGAATGGTGGCGCTCGGCCTGCTTCGCTACAGCCAGTCGCTCCGCCAGGTCAGCCGAGGCGGAGGCCAGGCCGGTGGCCTCACGGGAGGTGGACGCGACCGTCGCGGCCCGGGCGTCGCGTACTACGCGTTCCTGCAGCAGGCGATCGCCTCGTCACACAAGGCTCAGGAGCGGATCCTGGCCGGGGAGTTCGAGACGATTGCCAATCCATCGAGCTCGGCGGAATACGCGCGCGTGTCCGTCTATAACGGGTTCGGACTGGTTTGGCTGGCCGATTTCTACTGCGAGTTCGTGCTCTATGGCGAAGGGCCCGTCCACTCGTCGCGCCGCGGGTACGAGATGGCGGCGGAGCAGTTCCAGGCCGCCCTCGCGGCATCAGGGGCGGAAGAAGAGATTCGCCTTGCGGCCCTGGCGGGACTGGCGCGGGTGAACAGGCTCCTGGGCAACGACGCGCAGGCGGTGCAGTACGCGGAACAGGTGCCCGTGGACTTCGAATTCCACGCGACCTACTCCACCAACACCTTCGAGCAGACGAACCGCATATGGTTCCGGACCTGGGGGTTCGGCGAGCACTCGGTCGGGCCTGTCTTCCTCGACCTCACCATCGACGATACCGGCATGCCCGATCCGCGGACGGCGGTCACGGTCAATCCCGTGCCCCCGCGAGGCGACTTCTTCGATGTCCACGCGCCCATGAAGGTGCCTTCGGGGTCGACCCCGCTCATCATCACCTCCGGCGTGGAGATGCAGTACATCATCGCCGAGGCCGAGCTCTCCAGGATGCGCTACGACCGTGCCGTGGGGATCATCAACGAGATCCGCGCGCGCCGCGGCATCGACGTGCAGTGGACGCCCATGGACATGATGAACCCCATCGAAATCGGCGCCAAGCTGATCGACGAGCGGCGCAGGACGATGCTCTTCGAGGGCACGCTGATGGGCGACACGCGCCTCTACCTCGAGAAATACAACGTCGACCTGTTCCATACCGAGGTTCCCCAGGGCGTGCCGGTCGGAAGCCAGACCTGCCGGCTGCTGCCGCAACGCGAGATCGACAACATTCCAGGCCTGCAATACACGGGATGACGCAGAGCGCGCGCAAACCCCGAGCCGGAAAAGGGAAGATCGCATGGACGGGGTGGATTTGCAGCAGGCCTTGCAATGACGCGGGCACACAAACACAACACCGGAGAAGCAACATGAAGCGCAGAGACTTCTGCAAGGGAATATCGGTCCAGGCTGCGGCCGCGGCGGCGCTCCCTAGCGCCCTCCTCGCACACGACAACGTACGCATCAAGGAGGTCGACACGGACCGGACCATGGATCAGGCGGCCGACCTGGTCGACCTGTTCACGGCCCACATGAGACTCAACGCCGTCCAGGAGGGGGAGACCTTCCTGTTCTACTCGACGCCGGGTTTCCAGCGCCCCGAATACATCGAGGCGTCGCTGGCGGCGGCGAAGAGTCTGGGGGCGAACGCCTTTTCCCTGGTGGCGACGACCGCGTCGACCGCCCAGACCAACACAGACCGTGACATCGCCCCCGCCGACCTGCTGGAGGAGACGTTCAAGGCGGCGGACATCGTGTACGGACAGATTCCGCTCTATACGGATGCCCACAATGCCGCCCTGGCCGCGGGCACTCGCACGCTCATGTGCCAGCAGGAGGTCGAAACCCTGCGCCGGATGTTCCCGGATCAGGCTGTGATCGATCGCACCTACGCCGGCGCGGAGCGCATGTGGAACGCGAGTGAGATCCGCGTGACCGACGAGTTCGGGAGCGACTTCACCCTGCAGAAGGCGGGACGCAAGGGTCACGGCCAGGTCGGTGTGTCGGCCGACAGCGGGCGCTGGGACCACTGGCCATCGGGGTTGGTGGCGTGCGGTCCCCACGAGGATCAGTCGGAGGGGGTGTACGTCATCAGGCCCGGCGATGTCATCCTCAGCCTCCAGCACCGCTGCCAGGACGAGATCCGAATCACCATGGAAGCGGGGCGTCTGGTGCGCATTGAGGGTGGTTACGACGCGGACATGATCCGCGAGCGTCTGGAGCTGTTCGAGGACTACGTGGATCCCGATGGCAACCTGGCCGATCCCTTCCGCATCTCCCACGCCGGCTGGGGCACCGAGCACCGCGCACAGTGGCACGTGATGGGAATGGACTCGGAGAGCATGTACGGGAGCGTCATGGTCTCCATAGGCCGCAACATGTTCGATTCGGCGGACCGCTACGCCGGCCTGGGCGGCGTGAACTACACGCCCGTGCACATCGACATATGCTGCCGGAACAAGCGGTTCTATCTGGACGGCGACCTCATCGTCGAGAGCGACAACACCATAGTTCCGGCGGACCTGGCCTGACGCCCCGGGTTCACCGGATCGAGGGAATGCGCCGTTCCGGCATCATCAGGGAGCGGCGCATTCCCTCCGACAAGAGCGCGGAGCTGGCGCAAGTCCTCGCGTCCCTGATCGACTTCAGCCAGATCACAAGGATCGTGGAGGTCGGTTGCGGAAGAGGCAGGCTGGCCATTCGCCTGGCAGGCCTCGTCGGCGCGCACGGACATGTAGTGGGGCTCGATGCGAGCAAGGAGGTATTGGGTTTGGCAGCACGGGACGCTCGTGCCGCGCGTGTCTCCAACCTCACGTTCGAGGTCGGAGACGCCCGCGACTTGCGTCTCCCGGATGGAGCAGCCGACCTGGTCATATGCAGCAGTCTCCTCTGTTCGCTGAAGGAAGTCGATGCCGTCGTCCGCGAGATGCTGCGCATAACGCGAAAGGGAGGTGTGCTCGTCATCGCCGAGCCTGGGGGAGAACAGCTATGCCACGACCCGGACAGTAGGCGTTTCACCTACCTGTCGGCCAAGCTGAACGGCGCGTTCGTTCGTGGGTGGGGGCGACGGGGAGTGGACCAGCATGTAGGACTCAGAGTTCCCGGGATCCTGCTGCGCCATGGCGTGAAGGAGATCGCGGCGGAGGTCGTATGCCAGGTATTCCTGATGAGTGATCCTCGCAGAACGCTTGAGGATGTCGAGGGCCAATTGAAAACCGAGTCTACGGGCCTGCCGGAGTCGACCATGGCGCTGGTGAGCCGCGGAGGCATGAAACGCAAGGAAGTCGAGCAGCATCAGGCCATGGCCCGCCGACGGCTGGCCGGCTTGAAATCCAGCCCGAAAGGGGTCCGTCAGAGCGGATACGTCCGGGTTACATCGCCGTTATTGGTCTACGCAGGGAGGGTGCCCGAATGAGTCAGCCAACATCCACACGAACCTGGCCGCTTTATGGTCTGCTGGCGATGATCGCCGCCTGCGCCCCCACGGATCCCGGGGCGGATACCGCCGCCCTGGACATACCTGGGACGCGCACGCTGAGCCAACAGGAGGTCATCGACCTGTTGGTCGGATCCTGCATTCAGGCCACGCGCGGTTGCAACGCTGCCCCCTACATCGAAACCGTGACCGCAGCCATGGCCGAGGGAGCGGAATTCCGCATCATTTCGGCGGACGACCTTCCCGACGACTGGATGGCGGTGGGAACGGCGGCCGTGGGCGGGGGTGGCGCCTGGGAGCACGTGATCGAGAGAACGCAGGAGCAGGGCCTCGAACTGGTAGAGGGCACCAACGCCAGGTCGGTCGAGCTCCTGGCCGATCACATGGGGGTTCAGTTCAACGCCGTTCTGCGGCTCGAATCCGCAGGCGCGACGCGCTCCGCCCTCCTGCTGGCCGCCGAGATGGGGCTTCCGCTGGTGGACGCCTGTCTGTCGGTGCGGGCCCGCCCGGAGATCCAGCAGCAGATTCCGTGGCTGGTCGGGATTCCCTCGACCCCTTCGGCGCTGGTCACGCGCTGGGGTGACCAGGTGGTCATCGAAGGCGTGGACGACTACCGGGCGGAGGATCTCGCGCGCGGCGTGGCTGTGAGTAGCGGCGGGGGCGCCGCCATCGCGATGAACCCCATGACCGCTGACGAGGTGCGGCGCGGCACCATCAAGGGAGCGCTCACCGAGGCCATCGAGTTCGGTCGTACGGTGCGCGAGGCGCGCGAGCAGGGGAATGATCCGATCGCCGCCCTGATCGAGCTGACCGGCGGATACAAGCTCTTCCAGGGCATTGTCACCAGATCCGACCAGCGGGGCGACCGCGGCTTCAGCTGGACGGACGCCGAGCTCGCCGGGGTGGACGAATTCGAAGGTCACACCTACGAGATCTTCGTCAAGAACGAGAACATCGTCTCGTGGCTCGATGGAGAACTCGATGCGATTTCGCCGGACTACATCTTCAATCTCGATCCCGAAACCGGCGAGGCGATCACGGGCGGAGGTCTGGGCGGATATCCGATGGGCATGGAAGTGGTGATTGTGGGCGTGCCCGGGCACGCCGAGTGGCTGACGCCCGCGGGCATCGACATCATCGGACCGCGTCATTTCGGTTTTGACTTCGACTATGTGCCGATAGCCGAGTTGCAGGCCGGTCGGCCTTCGTTCAACTGAGAACGGAGGCGTACACCCGTCCGACCCAACGCTTGGAAGCTAGCAGTAAACCATTTGGCAGGAGGAGGAAGCAAATGAAACGTCGGAAATTCGTCAAGGTCGTGGGTGCCGCGGGGGCAGGATCCTCGCTGCTCGCCGTTCCCGCGTCCGCCGACCCACTGGTATCCACCACAGATGACCTGAACCTGCGTCCGGAGCCACCCTCGCCCCTTGTGGCCCACTGCAAGAGGATTCTCGAGCAGAATCTGCTGAGAGAGGGCGAGATCTTCGTGGTGGCCACGCCCATGGTCTTCGACCACGACTACCTGCTGGCGCTGCTCACTGCAGCGGGCGAGATCGGGGCCAGCGGGGCCCACATGGCGGTCTTCCCGAGAATCAACAGCGCCGGTCAGTACGAGAGTTCGCTGAGCGCGTGGCACTGGAATACCTATGCGGAAGCGGATCTGCTGATCACCTCGAATCTGGGGAACGACATCGGGCTCCCGGGCGCGTCGACGGCATACGGCAACAAGGTGGGCAACCACCCCTACCGCACGGACTTCGAGGCCATCAACCGGCCCGGGCACAAGACCCGGTGGCTGGCGCTCGGCTACGACATACCGCGTCAGCAGCGCTACTTCCCGACGGCGGAGCGGCGGGAGCGCACGCTCCGGGGCGCCCAGTTGCTGGACGAAACCCGAGGCGAACTCCGTGTGGTCAGCGACGCCGGCTCCGATTGGCGCTGCTCGATGGAGGGCCGTCCCGGTCACGCGCAGTACGGCATCGCCGACATGGCTGGCCGCTGGGACAACTTCGGCTACGGCTGCGTGGCGTGCGGGCCCATTGAAGACAGCGCGGAAGGAGTGCTGGTCCTGCAACCCGGTGACATCATCCCCGACCTGCATCCACAGGTCCTCGAGGAGACCGTGACCCTCAACTGGGAGGGTGGCTACGTCACCAGCGTCGAGGGAGGCCGGCGCGCGCAGGAGCTGGGGATGCTTCTGAGCGTCTACAACGACCGGGAGGCGTTCGGCATCAGCCACTTCGGCTGGGGGACGCACGAGAGAACCGAACTCGGCGAGCCGGGCGATGTCGGCCACTTCCACCACAACAAGGAGGGAAGCCTGTTCTATTCACTTGGGATGAACTTCGGGCACGGACTCGGGGGAGCCGGGGCTGGATATTCCGGGCTCGGCTACTCGTCCCGCATCGCGCCCAACCACACCCACTTCACGATGTTCGGCTGTGACGTATACGTCGCTGGAGATCGGGTCATCGAGTCGGGCAGGGTGTCGCCCGAGGCGGGCGGGCGCATGTAGTTTCGCGTCTCCGGCCGCGGTCGTATGGTGTAGCGGTCGCGGCCGGAGGGCGGCCGCTGCAATAATCGTCAGAACTGGCAGTTCGACGGCGCCGGTGCCCGCGGGTGTGGCCCGGGGTCGTCGACGTGGCCTTCGCGCGCCACGCGCAAGGAAGAGCAAATGAAGAGAGCGCATTCCTTCCGGACCGGTTCCTCGACTTGTCTGGTGGTCGTCATCGCGGTTCTGGGTCTGCTTCGGCCCCCGCCGGTTGCCGCGCAGGGCGGAACAGGAACCATGGCCTTGGTGGGCGGCATGCTGCTGGATGGGTACGAGACCCCTCCCATCCATCACGCGGCGGTCGTCATCGAAGGCAACCGCATCGTGGCCGTCGGCCGGGCTGACGAGGTCGAGATTCCCGCAGGGGCGGAGATCATCAACACGGAGGGCATGACCATGCTCCCCGGGCTCGTGGACCTCCACGTCCACCTGATGATCCTCGGTCACGGCGAATACTCGGAGTGGTGGCCCATCCTCGACGAGGCGCGTGAGGAGATGATGGCCATCTCCGCCAGGCAACTGCTGATGGCGGGCGTCACCACGGCCGTCGATCTGGGTGCCCCCCTCGAGATCCTCAACGTGCGCGACGACATCAACGAGGGTCGGATTCCGGGGCCCCGCATGCTTGTCAGCGGCCCCTGGATCACCCGGGTGGGACAGCAGTTCCCCCCCTGGTTCCAGCGTCGCATCACATCTCCCGAGGAAGCCGCCGAACAGACCGACGACCTCATCGATGCGGGGGTCGATCTCATCAAGATCTGGGCCGGGATGAGCGAGGAAGATATGCGCGCGGTCGTCGAGACCGCGCACAGGCGGGACATCGAGGTCCACACCCATCTCTACTCGCCCGAAGACATGTGGGCGGCGGTCCGGGCCGGAACCGACGTCATCCAGCACGCCGGATCGGGCGGCAATCCTCCGTACAGCGACGACCTGGTCGCGGAGGTCGCGCACCGCGGGATCCCCGTGGTGCAGACCATCGCGCATCGCATCTGGATCTATCCCGCGACCCTGGAGTTCCCCGAGCGGCTGCAGGACCCCCGGCTCAAGGAGGATCTGTCGCCAGAACTCTACCAGGAGTTCCAGCGGTCTTTCGAGAACTTTCACAGGAACTCGTATTTTCGCACGACCCCGCGTCAGATTCGCAACTCGGAGGTCGCCGCCAACCAATTCATCGAAGCCGGCGCCGTCATCGCCATGGGCACCGATTCGGGATCGCCCATGAACTTCCACACCGAGGCCGCGTGGCGGGAGATTTCCGCCCTGGTGGACTCGGGCATGACGCCGCTGGCGGCGATTTCCGCATCGACCAAGACGGGAGCCGAGGTCATGGGCCTGGGCCGGGAGCTGGGGACTATCGAACCCGGGAAACTGGCCGACATCATCGTGGTCGAGGGAAATCCGCTCTTCGACATCAACGTGCTGGGATACGTCCGGATGGTCGTCAAGGACGGCATCAGGTACAAATGAGGTTCCACCCGCGGCGCGACCGGAGGGCAAATGGTGGTGCTCGGACAAACGCAGGCACAGCAGGGCTGAAAGGAGTGAGCATGAGGATCGGACGAAGGTTGCTGGGCGCAATGGGCATTCTGCTGTGCTCGATGGCCTTGACGGCGGCGGAAGAAGTGTCGGCGCAAGCCTCGGATCAGCTGGCCATCGTGGGTGGCTACCTCATCGACGGGCAGGAAGGGGTGCCGATTCAGAACTCGGTGGTTCTGGTGGAAGGCGACCGGATCACGCATGTCGGGACGGTATCGGATACGGAGATTCCCGCCGGCGCCAGAGTCATCGATGCCAACGGACTGACCGTCATGCCCGGTCTCAACGAGGCGCACGCTCACCTGTTCATCATCGGTCACGGGTTCTACGACGAATACTTTCCGCGCTACATGGGCCGCTGGCGCGAGATCATGGAGATTGCGGCGCGCCAGCTCCTGATGGCGGGTGTGACCTCGGCGCGCGATCTGGGCGCTCCCCTGGAGGATGCCCTGTACATCCGCGACGAGATCAACGCCGGCCGCATGGTCGGCCCGCGTCTGTTCGTGTCCGGGCCGTTCCTGCAGAAGAGCCTCCCCGCCCCGCTGGGGACGAGCTACGACTCCCGCGTGCAGGCCTTCTTCCGCTGGACGGTGGACGGACCTGAGGACGCCCGCCAAAAGGCGCAACAGCTTGTTGACGCCGGAGTGGACCTGCTGAAGGTCATTCAGCTGAGTCGGTTGACCCGCGAGGAGCGGATGGCCATCGGCGAAGTCGCCCGGGAGGCGGGGCTGCACATCGCGGTGCACGCCAGCACCGTGGAGGAGGTGGGGCAGGCCGCCGAGATGGGAGCCAACTCCATCGAACACATGGGCGGACGTCCCTACCCGCTCTATCCCGAGGAGACCATCCGTCTGATGGCCGACAACAACATCGTGGCCTCGGTCACCTCGATGGTGAGCAAAGTCTACGACATCACGACAGAGTACCCGGAACGGCTGGACAATCCGCAACTCAAGGCAGACCTGCCCCCGGACATGTATGAGGACGTGCGCGGGTCGCTCGACTTCTTCAGCCGACTCAATTACTTCTCGGGCGCCAAGGACTCGAACGACCACCACCCCGCCAAGGTGAGGCAGCTGTACGAGAATGGAATCCGCCTCGTGATCGGTACCGACTCGGGCACCCCCATGAACTTCCATTACGAGTCCACTTGGCAGGAGATGGACCTGTTCGTGCGCTACGGCATCCCGCCGATGAAGGTCATCAGCATGGCGACGAAGTTCCCCGCCCTCCTGTACCGCGAGTTCGACGAAATGGGCACCATCGAACCGGGCAAGCTGGCCGACATCATCGTCGTGAATGGGAATCCCCTGAGAAACATGGCCGCGCTCGAGCAGAACAACGTGATCCATGTGATCAAGGGCGGAGTGCAGTACAAGGGTCCCGGCACCAACACGCGCCCCGTCTCCGACGCGGATGCCCTGCGGGACTGACCCCCGGGAACGATCCAGCGCCGCGAATCCTGCATATGACATCGGGCCGGACGCGAGGAGGCGAGACATGAAGAACTGTCCGCGGGTATGCGCCCTCCTGGTGGTGGGGGCCGTGGCTCTGGTCTCGGGGCGTCCCCTCGAACTCCAGGGTCAAGCTCTCAGCCAGCTCGCCATCGTGGGCGGCATGCTGATCGACGGCCATGAGGGTGTGCCGATCCAGAACTCGGTCATTCTCGTGGACGGAGACCGCATCACTCACGTCGGAACGGTTTCGGACACCGAGATTCCATCCACTGCGCGAGTGATTGACGCGAACGGGCTGACGGTGATGCCGGGGCTCAATGAGGCCCATGCCCACCTCATCGTTGTGGGGCACGGTTTCTACGACGAGTACTTCCCCCGATACATGGGCCGCTGGCGCGAGATCATGGAGATCTCGGCCCGCCAGCTCCTCATGGCGGGGGTAACCACGGCGCGGGACCTCGGGGCACCGCTCGAAGACGCGATCTGGGTGCGCGACGAGATCAACGCGGGTCGCATGGTCGGCCCGCGGCTCTTCGTCTCCGGACCCTTCCTGCAGAAGAGCCTGCCGGTTCCTGTGGGGCACGCGCTACGACTACCGGACACAGGCGTTTGTCCGCTGGACCGTGGACGGGCCGGAGGACGCCGCCCGCAAGGCGCGCCAGCTCATCGATGCGGGAGTGGATGTCATCAAGGTCATCCAGCTGGGGCAGTTGACCAGGGAAGAACGGATGGCCATAGCGGACGAGGCTCACCGGGCCGGACTGCACATGGCCGTGCACGCGGGATCGGTCGAGGAGGTGCGCGCGGCGGCCGAAATGGGGGTGGGCTCCATCGAACACATGGGAGGCGGCAGGAACCCCCTCTACCCCGAGGAATCGTTGCGTCTGATCGCAGAGAACCGAATCGTGGCCTCCGTGACCTCGCTGGTGAGCAGGGTCTACGACATCACCGCCGAATACCCGGAACGGCTGGACAACCCGCAACTGAAGTCCGATCTGCCCGCGGACATCTACGAGGATGTCCGAACTTCGCTGGACCACTTCAGCGGGCTCAACTACTTCTCCGGCGCCAAGGAAGCCAACAAGCATCATCCCGCCAAGGTCAGGCAGCTGTACGAGAACGGGGTCCGCCTCGTTATCGGCACGGACTCGGGAACTCCCATGAACTTCCACTACGAGTCCACCTGGCAGGAGATGGACCTTTTCGTCCGGTACGGCATTCCGCCCATGAAGGTCATCAGCATGGCGACCCGCCACCCCGCGCTGCTCTACGGTGAATTCGAGGACCTGGGCACCATCGAGCCGGGAAAACTCGCGGACATCATCGTGGTGAACGGGAACCCGCTTCGGAACATGAGTGCGCTAGAGCAGAACAACGTGATTCACGTCATCAAGGGAGGCGTTCAGTACAAGGGCCCGGGGATCGACCCGTCGCGGCCCGTGTCCGACGCCGACCCCCGGAGGGACTAGCCGATTCAGCGGGGACGCGCGACGGTGCGGTCGCCCGCGAATCGCCTGAGGTCGACCTCTACCGGAGTGCCTACCAGCAAGGAGAGGACCATGGCAAAGCAGGCAGAGGGAAGGAGAGGCCATCGGCGCGAGAGGGCGCTGCTCACTTGGAGCGCGGTGCTGCTGGCGTTGCTGTTGACGGAGTGGGCGGCCGCGCCTGCGTCCCTGGATGCCCAAAGGGTCACTTTGCCCGACAGCACCGAGGTGACCGCGATCACCGCCGGCCGCCTCATCGACGGGACGGACGGACGCGTGCGCGAGAACGTGACGATCGTCGTACGCGGCACCCGCCTGGAGGCCGTCGGCGAGGACGTCCAGATACCGTCGGGGGCCACGCGCATCGACCTGTCCGGCCATACCGTCATGCCGGGCTTCATCGATCTGCACACCCACCTCACCAGCGGGGGTGGAAGCCGCGACAACCGGCTGCGCCGTTGGCCGGGCCACCTGGCTATCGTGGGCGTCATGAACGCCAGGATTACCCTCGAAGCGGGCTTCACGACCGTGCGCAATGTGGGCGCCGACAACTTCGCCGACGTGGCGCTGCGTGACGCCATCAACGAAGGCTTGGTGCCCGGCCCGCGCATGTACACGGCCGTGTACTCACTCGGGATCACCGGGGGGCACTGCGACAGCAACGGCTATCGCCCGGACATCTTCGAAGAGCCGGGAATCGAGGTTGGCATCGCGCAGGGCATCGAGCGCGTGCGGGAGGCCGTGAACTACCAGATCAAGTATGGCGCCGACGTCATCAAGTTCTGCGCCACCGGCGGCGTGCTGTCGCTGGGCGACGCAGTCGGCGTGCAGCAGTACACGGAAGAAGAGATGGCCGTTCTCGTCCAGACCGCCAACATGGCCGAGCGCACCGTGGCCGCGCACGCGCATGGCCTGGAGGGCATCAAGGCGGCCGTGCGGGCAGGGGTCACCTCCATCGAGCACGGTTCCATGCTGGACGACGAGACCGTGCGCCTCATGGCCGAGCACGGCACATACCTGGTGCCCACCATGATGGCGTTCGAGAATGTTCGCGAGCGGTCGCTGGCGGGAACCCTTGTCGGCCTGCCGGGAGTGAAGGCGCTGGAGATCTATCCCTTTTTCCGCGAGTCGATCCGGCTGGCGATCCGGGAAGGCGTAAACATCGGCTTCGGCACCGACGCCGGTGTTTTCCCGCACGGAGAAAACGCTGGAGAGTTCCGCCTCCTGGTGGACGTGGGCATGTCGCCGACCGACGCGATTCTGGCCGCCACCCGTGAAGCAGCGAAGGTGCTGCACCGCACGGACGAGATCGGAAGCGTGGAGCCGGGCAAGGTCGCGGATCTGGTGGCGGTACAGGGGGACCCGCTGGCCGACATCGATCTTCTGCGAAACATCGATTTCGTAATGAAGGACGGCGTTGTCTACAAGCAAGGCGGGCGCAGCGCCCGTCCCGCGACGCAGGAAGGCGGCCGCTAGAAGAAGCCCGCTGCCTGGCAGCCGGACACACTTCACCATCCGACAGGGACCGGTGACACCATGACGACCAATCGACGCGACTTCGTCCGGATGTCGGCCCTGGCCGGCAGCGGGCTGGGCCTCGGGCTCGGATACCCGGCCTCGCTGAACGGGCATGGGCGCGAAGCGGTCCAACAGCCGCGCAGGGTTTCCCGCATTCTGCTTCTCGGAGGCACCGGGTTCATCGGCCCCTGGCAGGTGAACCGCATCCTGTCGCAGGGCCACGAGCTCACTTTGTTCAACCGCGGCCGCAGCCAGCCGCGCATGTTCCAGGACCAGTTCGCCGGGCTGGAAAACCTGATCGGCGACCGCGACGGCGACCTTTCGTCCCTGGAGGGCAACCGCACCTGGGACGTCGTCATCGACAACTCCGGCTACACGCCCGACCAGGTTCGCGCCACCGCCCGCCTGCTGGTGGACCGGACGGATCAGTATCTCTTCATCTCCACGCAGGCCGCCTACATGTCCCGGGTGGAGATCGGCATCGACGAGGATGCCCCGGTGGGGCAGGCGGACCTGCCGATGGAGGAATGGGAAGGCTACGGGCCGATGAAGGCGCTGGCGGAACAGGAGCTGCAGTCCGCCTTCGGGGATCGCTGCACCATCGTTCGCCCCGGCCTGGTGGCCGGCCCCGGAGACCGCAGCGACCGCTTCACCTACTGGTGCGCGCGCATGGACCGGGGCGGGGAAGTGCTCGCCCCCAACACCCCCATGGATCCCGTCCAGTACATCGACGTGCGCGACCTGGCCGAGTTCATGGTCCATCTTCTGGAACAGGAGACGAGAGGCGTCTACAACGTGATCGGACCGGAGGGCGACCTGCACATGGAGGAGTTCCTCTACGGGATCAAGGCGGTGACGTCGACGCCCTCGAGCCTCACGTTCGTGACCCTCGACTTCCTGCGGGAGCAGGGCGTCCGCCCATGGAGCGACCTGCCGGTCTGGCAGCCGCCCGTGGGACCGACCGCGGGCTTCGCGCGCATGAGCCGAGCCCGCGGCATGGCTGCCGGCCTGCGCTATCGGCCGCTCGCGGTCACCGCGGCCGAAACGCTCGAGTGGTGGAAGGAGCTTCCCGAGGAGGATCGGATGACGATGGGCGCCGGACTGGCTCCGGAGCGCGAAGCCGAGGTGCTCGCGGCCTGGCGCCGGAGGTCCGGCTAGCGGGCGCGCGCCGAACTCTCGCGATGCTTCGACGCGCCCGCGCCGGCCTGCGCGTTCACGCGTAAGAAGCTGCCGGCCGCGAGAGACGTGCAGCCGGCCGGGAATTCCTTGCGTGGCATCGGGCCGTCGGTTACGGTGCCGATGCATGCGCCCCGGTCACGCCCTGACCGCAGTCCCGCCATCCCGGAGGCTTCGATGACCCGGTTTGTGAAGCTGTTCGCCCTCGGCCTGCTCCTTCTCCCGAACGTGGTCGGCGCGCAGCAGGCGCCTCGCCCCGGGAGCGGCGGAAACCCGATCGATCCCGACGCCCCCCGTCCAATCGATGCACTGGAGTCCGTCTGGATCGAGGAACTCACCTTCATGGAGGTGCGCGACGCGATCCGCTCCGGAAAGACCACCGTCATCGTGCCCACGGGAGGGGTGGAGGAGAACGGCCCCTACCTGGCCGGCGGCAAGCACAACTACATCCTGCAGCAAACCGCCGAGGCGGTTGCGCGCAAGCTGGGCAACGCGCTGATCGCCCCGATCATCAAGTACGTGCCCGAGGGCGAGATCGACCTGGAACCCGGCACCATCCGCTATCCGGGCACCATCGGGGTCAGGGTCGAGACCTTCAAGGCCGTGCTCACCGACGTCTCGACCGCCCTGCGGGCCAACGGGTTCGAACACATCGTCCTCATCGGCGACAGCGGAGGCAACCAGCAGCCGCAGGTGGAGGTCGCGGAGGCGCTCTCGGCCAAGTGGACCGATGGCAAGACCGGCATCCACCACATCCCCGAGTACTACAACTGGGTGGACCGCCAGCAATGGCTGCGCGAAAGGGGCATCAACGAGGTGATGCAGGACCCCGGCCTGCACGACGAGTTCAGCGCCACCTCGATCATGATGCTCACCGATCCCACCACCGTTCGCATGGAGCAGCGCATCCGCGCGGGACATTTCTCCATCAACGGCGTCGACCTGGCGCCCATACCCCGCACCCTGGCCCTCGGAAGCGAGCTCGTGGACTGGATCGCCGATCTCACCGTGGCCGCCATCAACGAGGCGACCGGGGAGACGGACGGAAGCTGATGTTCGCCGGCTCGGAATGGCCCGGGCCGGCACCCGGAGAAACGCGTTCGTCGATCAGTCGGGCTCGAATACCACACCTCTAAGGAGATCTTCATGGAGTCGCGCACCGCCACCCGAATCTTCGCAGCCGGCATCGTCCTGATGCTCTCCGTGTACGCGCCGCCGCTGGAGGCGCAGGAGCTCCACTCGGGAGAATTCCGGGCCGGAGAGTCCGCGATCGTACACCACAATCTCATGGTGCCGATGCGGGACGGGACGCTCCTCTCGACGGACGTGTATCGTCCGGCCGCGCCGGGGCGCTATCCCGCGCTGCTGATCCGCGACCCCTACGACAACGGGTCGGACGCGGCCTCCTGGGAGGAAGGCCTGCTCTGGGCGGAACGCGGATACGTCTACGTCCACCAGAACGTGCGCGGCCGCTTCGACTCCGAGGGGAGCTGGTATCCCTATCTGGCCGAAGCCAACGACAGCCACGACACGCAGAACTGGATCGGCCGGCAGGAGTGGTCGGACGGGCAAGTGGGCACCCACGGCAACTCCTACCTCGCCACCACGCAGTGGAAGGGCGCGGAGTTCAGGTCACCCTACCTGAAGGCGATGGCCCCCCGGGTGACCCCGTTCAACTACTACTTCGACACGGCCTATCCAGGCGGGGCGCTCGCGCTGGGCTCGCGCA
Source organism: Gammaproteobacteria bacterium (assembly GCA_009843625.1). GTDB lineage: Bacteria > Gemmatimonadota > Gemmatimonadetes > Longimicrobiales > Gaopeijiaceae > BD2-11. The sequence continues at coordinate 33,625 of VYDD01000334.1, forward strand.
TCGGCTGGGCGTCGGGGATGGGCGGTCGCACCGGCCAGGCCGGCAACCCCGACTGGGACCAGGTGCTCTGGACCATGCCGCTGCTGGAGATGGGCGCGGCGACGGGGCAGGACAATCCCTGGTGGCGCGACTTCGTGATGCACCCGACCTACGACGCCTATTGGGAAGTGCTCGATTCCGAGGCCCGGCTGGAGGAATTCGCGGCGGCCTCGCTCAACATCGGCGGATGGTACGACGTCTTCCTGGACGGCACCCTGGTCAGCTACACGGGCATGGTCGAGAAGGGACGCACCGAGTACGCGCGCGAGAACCAGAAGCTGCTCATCGGCCCCTGGCCCCACGCCAGCGTCCCCAACTTCGTCTATGACGGCATCGATTTCGGGCCCGACGCCACCGTCGACTTCGACAGCCTGCACGTGAAGTGGTTCGACGCCCTGCTCAAGGGGGTCGACAACGGCTATCTGGACGAGCCGCCGGTGCGGATCTTCATCATGGGCGAGAACGTCTGGCGCTCCGAGAACGAGTGGCCGATCGCCCGCACGCAGTACACGAACTACTACTTCCACAGCGGCGGCGGTGCGAACGGCTCAGCAGGCGACGGCACCCTGACCACGGAGATGCCGGGAGCGTCCGATCCGGTCGACGAGTTCGTGTTCGATCCCATGAACCCGGTGCCCACCCGCGGCGGCAACCTCATGTTCGGGCCCACGCCTCCCGGGCCCTTCGACCGCGCGGACATCGCGGAGCGCGACGACATTCTGGTGTTCACCACGCCGCCCCTCGAGGAGGCGGTGGAGGTCACGGGTCCGATCACGGCCACCGTGTACGCGTCGAGTTCCGCGACCGACACCGACTTCACGGCGATGCTGGTCGACGTCCATCCGGACGGAAAGGAAATCAACATCGCGGACGGCATCCTGCGCGCGCGGTATCACGGCAACCCGGACTTCACGGACTTCGAGCTGCTGGAGCCTGGGACCGTGTACGAGTTCAACATCGATCTGTGGGCCAGCAGCAACCTCTTCAGGGAAGGCCACCGGATCCGCGTCGAGATCTCGAGCAGCAACTTCCCGAAGTACGACCGCAATCCGAACACAGGCGGCCCGGTCCACCTCGAAACCGAAGTGCAGACGGCCGACCAGACGGTCTACCACAACGCCCGGTATCCGTCGCACATCACCCTGCCCATCATTCCCCGGTAGGGGGGCCAGCGCCGGCATCAGCGCGCTTGCGAGCGCGAAGACCCGGGGCGTAAGTTGAGGCGGTGCTATGTCCGGGCCCCGTGTGTCCCGGCGGCGCCGGTTCGTCCCGCGCAGCGCTCTGCAGGCGGAGGTGTTCGTGAGAGTACTCCTTCCGGGGATTTCACTCCTGGGCCTGGCCCTCTTCATGGGTCATGATGGAGCGCGCGCCCCGACGTTTGCCGGAGAGGCCCGTGACGCCGTTCCCGTATTGGCGACAGGCCATCGTCCGGATGCCTCACGGGGTCCGTACGCCCGCCCCGGCACGCCCCCGTCCGAAGCGCTCAACGCCGTCGTTCGCCAGTACTGCTTCGTCTGCCACAACGACGCCATGATGACCGGCAACATGACGGTCCAGAGCTTCGACGTGACCAACGCCTGGGAGGACTGGGAGACGGCCGAGCGCATGATCGCGAAGCTGCGCACGGGGATGATGCCTCCGCCCGGAATACCCCGTCCCGGCGGGGACACGCTGCTCACGCTCGTCGAGACGCTCGAACAGACGATCGACGATTACGCGGCCGCCAATCCCAACCCGGGCAACCGCAGCTTCCAGCGGCTCAACCGCGCGGAGTACGAGCAGGCCATTCAGGATCTCTTCGGCATCACCGTCGACGCCAGCCAGTGGCTTCCCCCGGATCTCTATCTCGGGAACTTCGACCACATGGCGGTCTCGCAGCCGCTGTCGCCCACGCTCCTCAACTCGTACCTGAACGCCGCCAACGACGTCAGCCGCCTGGTGCTGGGCCATCCCGGCGCGACCTCGGACTCCAAGACCTACCTCGTCTCGACCTACCAGTCCCAGCACGAGTGGGACCATGTGGAGGGCGCGCCCTACGGCACCCGCGGCGGCATCGTGGTTGACCACCATTTCCCCGCCGACGGCGAGTACGTTTTCGAGATGTCGTTCTGGGCGGGGGACCATGAGCGCTTCGCCGAAATGGACATCTCCATCGACGGGGAGCGGGTCGCCCTGGTTCCGGTGGAGGAGCTGCGCCGCGACGCGGACTTCGGGCCGAACTGGAACCAGTTCACCGACCCCATCTTCGTCAGCGCGGGCCAGCGCCGGGTCGCGGCGGCGTTCATCAGGAAGCAGGACGGGCCCTACGCCGATCTGCAGGAGCCCTTCGGCTGGTCCAACGCCGGCGTCCGCTTCCGCATCGGGACGGGGTTCGTTGTCCTCACCCACCTGAGAGACCTGAGCATCCGCGGGCCCCTGGATCCGCAGGGCGTATCCGAGACCCCGAGCCGGCAGCGGGTCTTCACCTGCCGGCCGACGTCGTCCGAGGCCGAACGGTCCTGTGCGCGGGAGATCGCCGCCAGGCTCGCCCGGCAGGCCTATCGCCGGCCGCTCACCGATTCCGATCTCGCGGGTCTGATGTCGTTCTACGACGTGGGGGCCGACGAAGGAGGCTTCGAGACCGGCGTGCGCACCGTCCTGGAGGCCATCCTGGCGAGCCCGCACTTCGTGTTCCGGATCGAGGAAGCCCCGGAGAACGAGCTCGATGCCGGCGGCAGCTACCTCATCAGCGACCTCGCCCTCGCCTCCAGGCTGTCGTATTTCCTCTGGGGAACGCAGCCGGACGACGAACTGGTTTCGCTCGCGAGCCGTGAGCGGCTCTCGGATCCGCGCGTCCTGGAACAACAGGTCCGCCGCTTGCTGGCCGATCCGCGCTCCGAGAGCCTCGCCACCCGTTTCGCCACGCAGTGGCTCAGGCTTCAGGATCTCGAAAGGGTGCAGCCGGACGCCTTCTGGTTCCCCCACTTCAACGAGCAGCTCAAGGCCGCCATGCGGCGCGAGACCGAGTTGTTCTTCGATCACCTGGTCCGCGAGAACCGGAGCCTGCTGGAGCTCTACGGCGCCGACTACAGCTTCATGAACCAGCGTCTGGCGGAGCACTACGGCATCCGGGGCGTGGTCGGGGAGAACTTCCGCCGCGTGGACTATCCGGAGGGAATGCTGCGCCAGGGACTGCTGGGGCACGGCAGCGTGCTGATGTCCACGTC
>VYDD01000474.1 GCA_009843625.1 Gammaproteobacteria bacterium
GTCCAGAGCGAAGCCGTGCGGAAAGGCGAACAGCCCGGCCCCGAAGCTCTCCACCAGGTTGCCGTCCAGATCGAACTTCAGGATCGGGTCGATGTCGGTACCCGCGCACTGGTTGGCGCCACACCGGTCAAGGATCCACAGATGCTCGCCATCGGGATCCGGGATGACGCCGCTCACGATCCCCAGGGTCCGGCCATCCGGAAGCTGCTCCCAGTCGAGCGTGGCCCGATACGGGTGCGACGCGTTCGTCTGCGCGCTGAGCGTCCCGCCGAACCAGCCGGCGGACGCGACAAGAATCAGGGAAGGAATCCAGCCCGTTCGCTGTACGTTGCTCATGTCGGCGTTCCTCCGGTTGGCGTGGCGTGGGCGTGATCCTCGGGGCGGCGTGATGTCATCGGCGTGTTCCTCGACGGTCATCCCGGGCAATCTACGCAGCCGGGCGTGAATCCGCCGGAACAGGGAAACCATCACGTGCGCGACGTCGTATCAAAAAGGTTCTCCCGCACCCGACCCCCCTTTCAGGACAGCGATGCTTTCGCAAGCGAACGGCTGGACGCTTCTCCGCTGGACCCTCGTTCTCTCGACATGCGCCGCAGTGCCCGCGTCCGCCCAGAGTGCGGACCGCATCTGGGGCCGGGTGCACACAACCGAAGGCGAAGTACACACCGGCTTCATTCGCTGGGACGAGACGGCCGCCAGTTGGGCCGACATCCTCGAGGCACGCAAGGAGCTGCCCGAGGAGAACTATTTCGCGTGGCTGGAGGCCCACGACCGGGAGCGCGCGACGCGCACCATCGAGCTCCGCGGCTATCGCATCACCTGGGACGAGGTCGATCCCGACTTTCCGATGGAAGTTCTCTCCGGGGTCCGTTTCGGCCACCTGGATTCACTGGTCGTGCTCGATGGCGAGCATGCGGAACTGACGCTGCGCTCCGGCACGCGCCTCCGGCTCGAGCCCCGTGGAGGCAGCCGCGGGAACTCATCGCCCGACGTTCACATCGAGGTGCCGGGCGAGACGGAGGTGGAAGTCGAGTGGGACGAAATGGCACGGGTGGCATTCTCCGCGCCTCCCGCAACGGCACTCCCCGCTGCACGGCGGCTGTACGGCACCACCGTGGATCGGGATGGCCGCCGGTTCACTGGCTACCTGGCCTGGGACCAGGATGAGATTCTCGAGTCCGACGTGCTCGACGGCCGGGAGACGCGTCGTCCCAGCGAGCGGCAGGTCCGTTTCGAGCGCATCCGTTCGCTCACGGCAGTGAACCGCGGCACTCGAGTGGAGCTGCGTGACGGCGGCGCGCTGAACCTCGAGGGCTCCAACGACGTCGACCGGCGCAACCGGGGAGTCCGAATCGCCGATCCCGGCCTCGGGGTGGTCGTGGTGCCGTGGGAGCGTCTGCTGGAGGTGCGTTTCCACGAGGCCCCGGAGACTGCAGGCGAGGGCGACCGGCCGGGTGGACAGTCGGCCGAGACTCCCGGCGACCGCGGCCGGTTCGACGGGGGCCGCCTGCTCGCCGGCACAGTGGTCACGCGCGAGGGAGAGGAAGTCCAGGGCGAGCTGCGCTGGGACGCGGACGAGGCGGGCAGCTGGGAAATCCTGAACGGCGAAGCGGAGGGGATCGAATACGACATCGAATTCGGATTCATCCGCCGAATTGTGCCCGGCGAGGAGGACGGTGCCGCGGTGACCCTCGCCGACGGGCGCAGGCTGGCACTCGATGGAGCCCGGGATGTGAGTTCGGACAACAAGGGCGTCATGGTCGCGTCCCCGGAGGATTCCGGGATGCGCGACGGGCGCCAGGGGTGGCGCCTGATCCCGTGGGACGACATCCGCGAGGTGCGGTTCGACCCGGGCCCGGCCGCGCCGGGCGGTTCGGAGGGCCCGTGACGGGCGGCAGGTGGGCCGGCGGCCGATGGGTCGGCGGGTGGCGCGCGCTTGTTCCCCTCGGTATCGCGTGCCTCGGCATCCTCGGCGCGCCCGCTCATCCGCTTCGGGCGCAGGAGGCACCGGACGTAGCGGACGGTGCGCCGCTCGCCGAAGACGCCTTCGCCGATCCGGACGCGCGAACCATCTTCGAAGCCGCGCAGGCGAACTGGAGATCCGTGGAGCAATCGGTCCTGCGCTACCAGGCGGTCATCCGGCAGCGCATCGCGGCCGCCATCCGGGCTCCGCTCAAGGACCGGGTCATCTACCGGGACGAGACCGCCGTGCGCGCGTTCTGGGATCACGAATACGACGCGGTGGTGCAGGTTCTGGGCGCCAGGTCGCAGTATCCCGGCTGGTCGACGGCGCGCAGCGAGGGCGACATGGACTGGCTCGACGACCTGGCCTTCGACGAACCCTTCGATCCCGGTGGCGACCGCCTGTTCTTCGGCGCCACCGAGGCCGAGTTCGAACCCGGCAGCGCCATCGAGCACCCCCTGGCCACGGGCGCCGACCGGCGCTACAGGTATGCCAGCGGCGACACGCTGACGCTCTCCTTCGCCGACGGCCGGCGCCTGCGCGCGGTGCAACTGGACGTGATCCCGCGTGAGGCGGACATCCAGCTCATCGCGGGCACGCTCTGGATCGAGCCCGAATCCGGGGCACTGGTACGGGCGGTGTACCGGCTGAGCCGCCAGTTCGACTTCATGCGCGATCTGCAGGAACTCCAGGAGGAGCAGGAAGCCGGCTCGTTCCGGTTCGTCCCCGGCGTCTTCAAGCCCTGGACCTTCGATCTCTCCATGATCGCGGTCGACTACAGCCTCTGGAACTTCGAGGTCTGGCTTCCCCACTACATGCGCTTCGAAGGCCAGATCGCCGCCGGCATCGTCAAGTTTCCGTTGGAGATGGATGTCTCGTACCAGCTGGAGTCGGTAACCACGCGCGCCGATGTCGAGCGGGCCGAGGCCGAGGCCGCCGCGCGGGATGCCGAGCGGCCCGAACCGGTCGCGGCCCCCGAACTCATCGAACGGCACTTCGAGACGCGGGCCGAGGCGATGGCCTTCGTGGCGAGCCTGCTCTCCCAGGAGGGCGGTGTGGAGTACGAGAGTGCCGAGGAGAGCGACTTCGCCGCGGAGCGGGACGCGTTCTACATCGCGCCCCGGGAGCGGGCCCTGGTGCTGACCAGCCCGGAACTGCCACCCCCGATCTGGGACGAGGCGGTGGGCTTTCCGTCCGATGAACAAGTCGGCGAATACTTCGAGAGTCTGGCCGATCTGGCCGCTCCGGATGTACCGGGGATCCCCTGGGCACTGGACTGGGGATGGGGCCAGCCCGGGCTGATCCGCTACAACCGGGTCGAGGGGCTCGCCGCCGGACTGGACTTCCGGACCGACCTCGCCGGAACGTACACGCTGAACACGAGCGCATTCCTCGGCGTCTCGGACCTCGAACCCAAGGCGCGCGTCGAGATCGGCCGGGAGACGCTGCGCCGGCGCCTGGCGCTCGGGGCCTACCGAGAGCTCGTCTCCACCAGCCCGCGCGCCGGGCATCTCGGGTTCGGCAATTCGCTCAACGCCGTCTTGCTGGGACGGGACGAGGGGGAGTACTTCCAGGCCGCGGGCGTCGACCTGACCTGGCGTCCCCCGGCCGTCGCGCGCCAGTCGTTCGAGGTCAGGGCCTACGCGGAACGGCAGGAGGCCGCGCAGGCCCAGGCGGGGTTCGCCCTGTTCCACATGCTCGACGACAGTTGGGGCTTCCGGCCCAACGTGGCGGCCGACCCGGTCGACGAGTTGGGGACCGAGATCCGGCTGTCACCCTGGTGGGGGGAAGATCCGTACCTTACCCAGGTCGGGGTCGAACTCTACGGCCAGGCCGCCCGGCGCTGGCCCTCCTCCGGGGGTGACGCCGCCAGCTACGGCCGGGCCAGCGCCGTGCTGCGGGTGGCCGCGCCGCTGTCGGGCCGGAGGTGGCGGCTGGGCGCCGAACTCGCCGGCGGCACCACCTTCGGCGACGCCACCACACAGCGGGCCTGGTTCCTGGGCGGCACCCGGTCGCTGCGGGGGCAACCGCCGTCAGCGGTCTGGGGACCTTCCTTCGGCCGTGGCCGGGTGGAGGTCGCCCGCACCTACGACATCGGCACCCTGAGCGTCTTCACCGACGCGGGCTGGGCCAGTTACGAGGGTAGCCACCACCGCAGGGACGCCGACCTCGGCGGGATCGACCCGGTCGATCCCGATGCGGTGGGGGCACCAATCCGTGCACTCGAGCACGACGGTCTGCTCTTCGGCGTCGGTGTCGGCGCGAGCCTGTTCGACGGCCTCATGCGCACCGACGTCTCCTACGGCCTCAACGGACCCGCCCGCGAGTTCTGGATCGCGCTGTATCTGGACTCGCTCCTCTGATCATCCCCCGACGTAGCGGCAGCGGCCCATGCTGCAGCGCACGCCGGTCAGCTCCTGGCTCAACTGCTTGAGCCGCGCGCGTGCGCCGGCATCGTAGGCCTGATCGTTGCCCCGGGTGGGCCTGAGCCCGCTGAAGTACTGCCCGCTCGCGTAGTCGTCCGAGTCCACCAGTTGCATCACGGCGTCCGCGCCCTCGTCGATGGTGGAGCGCGGCTCCACACCCGCGCGGCGCACCATGCCGGTGGGCATGTAGGTCGCCGGATGTAGCGAGCCGACCACGATGCCGGTGCCCTCCAGGTCTTCGGCCAGGTCGAGCGTGAACATCACCTGGGCCAGCTTGCTCTGGGCGTAGGCGCGGCGTCCGCTGAAGTCCTTCTCGATCATGACGTCGTCGAAGTCGATGGGCGTCTGGGCCCCCGAGGAGACGTTCACGATGCGCGCCGGCGCGCTGTCCAGCAGGCGCGGCATCAGCATGTGGGTCAGGAGAAAGGTGGAGAGATAGTTGACCTGGAAGCGATACTCGTGGCCATCCTCGGTGAGCAGCCTTTCGTCCGGTGCCGACCCGAAGCCGGCGTTGTTGATGAGAAGGTCCATGCGGCCGTAGTCGGCGAGCAGCGTCTCCGCGAACCGGCGCACGTCCGCGAGCGAGGCCAGGTCGGCGCGGTAGAAGCGCGCGCTGCCCGGCCCTTCGGTGTTGATGGCGTCTACCACCTCCGCGCCCCGCTCCTCGTTGCGCCCGTGCACGATCACGTGATGACCCCGGGCTCCCAGCCTGAGCGCCAGCTCCCTTCCCAACCCCGACGTGGATCCGGTCACCAGCGCCACCTGCTGATCGGAAGCGGGGACGGCGGGCGCCTGGGCGAAGGCGTGGCTCGAAAAGCCGGCCCAGACGGCAACGAGCAAGGGAGCCGCGAGCAAGGGGCAACCGCGCCACGAGGTAGCTTTCACCGGCTCTCTCCCGATTTGAACAGAGCGCCAATGTGCCGACTGCTGCCTGATCCTCGTCATGACATACTCTCCTTCCCGGGCCGTGTCCTGGACTCGGCAGCAAGTTAGACGCGGCCATCCCGGGGCGACAGAGGCCGACGTTGGCACCAACCCTCCCCACGGTGCGAAACCGTCCGCAACCCGGCCTCGTACGGGCCGCCGATTCTTCAACAGACAACGGGAGGGGCGGGGATGAAGAGGAGACACGTGGGATACATGCTCGGACTGATGGTTGCGCTGGCGGGCCCCGGCGCGGAGATCCGGGCCCAGGAACAGGGATCCGCGCCATCGTCGGGCGGCGCGCCGGTCGTACCCGGATGCTGTGACAGCGAGGACGTGCCGATTCTCCCGGCGACTCGGGTCGCCGATGCGGACGTCACGGTGGACGGCGCCATGGAGGAAGCCGCGTGGGCAGCGGCCGCCGTGGCAACCCGGTTCACCC
>VYDD01000296.1 GCA_009843625.1 Gammaproteobacteria bacterium
GTGTCGGGACGCTGTGGCGGGGCTTGCATCCCTGGTGGGTCGCCGGGATGTTAAGCGGGCCGTTTCAGGGGGTCAAGGGATCGGAGGTGGCTTGCCGAGGCACAATCGGAAGGGTCGGGGACGCGATCAGCGGGGCTTCCGCTACCTGATCAGCTATCAACCCGACTCGCTCAGGCGCATCACCGTGACCCGTTCGCTGGCGTCGGGAAGGCAGTCCACCAAGACCCTCTTCCGCAATCCGGCCTGCGTTCGCGAGGCCTCTCCGGGGAAGCGGGTTCGCACCCGCATCACCTCGCCCGAGCAGGGAATCGACTTCGAGGTATCGGTTAGCGCCGCCCAGACCGCGGTGACCCGTGTCCAGGTCGCGTGTCCCCTGCGTTCCGGACACCCGGCAACCCGGGACGACGAGGTCGTCTTCACGCTGGAAAACGGACTCCCGGCGCCCCCGTAGACGGCACTTCAACCGGGACATTTCCGGGGGCGACCGGAGTACCCACAGGTGACACCTGCACCCCGATTTCCGCTATCTTCACCCATATGGCGGGCAAGACGCTGGACTTCGTCGGCGCCACCGGCCGCGCCGCCTTGCGGTTCGCGGCGACGGTTGGCGAATGGGGCGTCCTCATGCAGGACACCATCCGCGGTCTGCGCGCGGTCCGCATCTGGGGAGGGCTGGTCTTCGAACAGATGATGCGCATCGGCGTCGCCTCGGTGCCCATAGCGCTCTTCATCGCCGCCTTCACCGGCATCGTACTGGCACTGCAGGCTTCCTACACCTTCACCGGGGCGGTGCCCGTGTACCTGGTGGGCAGCCTGGTGGGCAAGACGATGATCATCGAGTTGGGACCGGTGCTGACCGGGCTGGCGCTGGCGGGGCGGGTTGGCGCGAGCATCGCCGCCGAGCTGGGGACCATGCGGGTGACCGAGCAGATCGATGCGCTGGAAACCATGGCCTACGATCCGGCGGCGTACCTGGTGCTCCCCCGGGTGCTCGCGGGCGCGGTGATGTTTCCGGCGGTTACCCTGCTGGCGTCGTCGCTGGGCATCGTGGCCGGCTGGCTGACCGCCATCCAGCTTCTGGAGATGTCCACCCCCGAGTTCGTGCGCGGGCTCGAGACCTTCTTCGTGCCCTTCGACGTGGTCTTTTCGGTGATCAAGTCGTTCTCGTTCGGTTTGACGGTGACGTCGCTGGGATGCTTCTTCGGCTTCCGCACCCGGGGAGGGGCCGCCGGAGTGGGCCGCGCCGCCACTTCGGCCGTGGTCGCGAGCAGCATGGTGATCCTGGTGTTCGACGCCTTCTGGGCCGCCGTACTGCTGTGATCCGTCTGCGCGGCGTGCACAAGGCCTTCGGCGAGAAGGCCGTGCTGAAGGGCTTCGACCTGGCCGTGCCCAGGGGGGGCACGGTAGCGCTGATCGGCGCCTCCGGGGCAGGCAAATCGGTCGTGCTGAAGCATATCGTGGGGCTGCTCGCCGCCGACCAGGGAAGCGTGAGCGTCGACGGCCGGGAGGTCGCGGAGCTGGATCAGGAAGCCCTGTACGCACTGCGGCGCAGGGTCGGCTACGTATTCCAGTTCGCGGCGCTGTTCGACTCCATGACGCTCGCCCACAACGTGGAGATGGGGCTGCGCCGGATTCCCGGCCTGAGCCGCCGGGACATCCGCCGGAGGGCCGCCGAGTGCCTGGAGCTTGTGGACCTGGGAGGATTGGGAGACCGTTATCCGGCGGAGATCTCCGGGGGGCAGCGCAAGCGGGCGGGGATCGCGCGCGCGATCGCGACCCGTCCCCGGTATCTCCTCTACGACGAGCCCACCACCGGACTCGATCCGGTGACGACGACGGTGATCGGCCGACTCATCCTCAGGTTGCGGGAGGAGATCGGGGCCACCGGCCTGGTGGTCACGCACGATCTCGGGACCGCCTACGAGGTGGCCGACTCCATGGCATTCCTGCACGACGGGCGAGTGCGGGCCCATGGCGCGCCCGGTGAGATCCGGATCTCCGCGGACCCTGTGGTCAAGTCGTTCATCGAAGGGGCTCCGGAACTGATGGAGACGATAGCATGAGACGCAACGAGGTGTGGGTTGGGGTCGTGATTCTTCTGAGCGTCGTGGTCGCGGTGGTGGGGAGCTTCTGGCTGCGCGGGTATCGCCTGACCCGGGGCACGACCACGGTCGAGGCGCTCTTCAGCGGCGTGGGACAGCTGCCGGACGGCGCCTCGGTGAAGCTGCGCGGGGTGACGATCGGACGCGTGAACGGCATCGCCGTCGAGCCGGACGGAACCGCGGTGCGGGTTGGCCTCGCCATCAATGCCGACGTCCAACTGCCCGCCGACGCGGCCGTGCTCATCGCGCCCGAATCGATGTTCGGCGACTGGGGCGCGGAGATCGTGTCGCGCTCCGCCAACCCGCGCCTGGATTTCTTCGAGCCTTCGGATCCCGGCGTTCTGCCCGGCTTCAGCATCCCCGACCTCTCCCGCCTCACGGCCACGGCCGACGAGATCGCCGACAACCTGGCCACCATCACCGACCGGGTGGAGGTCGCCTTTACCCAGGAAACGGCTGAAAACCTCAGGCTGGTGATCGAGAACGTGGGCAGGGTCAGCGAACAGGTGGCGGAGCTCGCCGATGCCCAGATCGGGGCGGTTGAAGAACTGGTCGACAACGTTCGCACCTCCACCCGCGAGGTCGAGGCGGCGGCCGCGCTGGCGACCCGCACGCTCGGCGAGGTGGAGCGGCTGCTCTCGGGCGGGGTCGTGGATTCCATCGTGGGCGACACCCGCGTGACCGCCGCCGAATTCCGGCGCCTGGCCACCGACCTGCGCGAGACCACGACCGGGCTCTCCACCACGCTCCAGTACGCCGACTCCACCCTGGTCCGCTTCGAGCGCATCGGGCGCGAACTGGAAACCGGGGAGGGAACCCTGGCCCATCTCCTGGCCGACTCCACGGTGGCCGTGCAGACCCAGTCGGTGCTCACGCAGCTCACCCTGCTGCTCGAGGACTTCCGCGAGAACCCGGGGCGCTACGTGCGCCTTTCGATCTTCTGACCATGAAGGACATCGTCGATCTCACCATCATCGGCGGCGGTCCCACCGGCCTCTTCGGGGCCTTCTACGCCGGGATGCGCGGCATGTCGTGCCGCATCGTCGACTCGCTTCCCGAGCTGGGGGGACAGCTCACGGCCCTGTATCCCGAGAAGTACATCTTCGACGTGGGCGGCTTTCCGAAGGTCCTCGCCAAGGACCTGGCCCGGGAGCTGGTGGACCAGGGCCTTCAGTTCGGCGCCGACGTGGTGCTCGACGAGGAGGTGCGCGGGCTTCGCGAGGAGGACGGCGTCTTCGTGCTCGAAGGCGCGTCATCGGAGTACCGCACCCGCACGGTGCTGATCGCCGGCGGCAAGGGCGCCTTCGAACCCATGGTGCTCAGGTGCCCCGGTTACGAGGAACTCCTGGGCCACGGGGTCGAGTACTCGGTGCGCGATCCCGAGGTCTACCGGGGCAAGCGGGTCGTGCTCGTGGGAGGAGGAGACTCCGCGCTGGACTGGGCACTGATCCTGAAGGACATCGTCGAGCGGCTGGTCGTCGTACACCGGCGGGCCGTCTTCCGGGCGCACGAGACATCGGTGGCCCGGCTCGAGGCAGCAGCGAAGTCGGGCGAGCTGGAACTGAGGATTTTCTGGGAGGTGAAGGAGATCCGGGGCAACGGCAGAGTGGAAGGCTGCACCATCTTCGACAACCGGAGCGATGCGGAGGAGTCGTTCGCGGTGGATGCGGTGTTGACGTTCCTGGGCTTCAAGCCGGACCTTGGGCCGATCAAGAGCTGGGGACTCGAAGTGGACAAGAAACGCATTGTGGTCGGCCAGCTGATGGAGACGAGCTGTCCGGGCATCTATGCGGCCGGAGACCTGGTCAGCTACCCGGGCAAGCTCGACCTCATCGCCACGGGCTTTGCCGAGGCGGCAATTGCCGTGAACAACGCGATTCGCCGGGTGGACCCGAACGCGCGCGTGAACCCCGGGCACTCGACCAACCTCAAGATCTTCAAGGACAAGTAGCCGACACGCTCCTGCGGGTTTTCGGTTTTCGAATACAGAAAAAGGGATGAAGATGACAGCACAGCACGAACGGGTCGTGATCATCGGGTCGGGCCCGGCGGCATGGACGGCGGCCATCTACGCGGCGCGGGCCGCGCTTTCGCCCCTCGTCGTGGAGGGGGCCGGCAGCCGCACCATGATCCCCGGTGGACAGCTCATGTTCACGACCGACGTCGAGAACTACCCCGGCTTCCCGGAGGGCGTGACCGGCCCCGAGATGATGGACGCCTTCCGCGCGCAGGCGCTGCGCTTCGACACGCGCGTAATCACGGACGATGTGGTCGAGGTGGAGCTCGAGGGGCAGCCGAAGCGCCTCGTGACCGCACGCGGCCCGGAGATTCTCACCGATTCCGTGATCGTGGCCACGGGGGCCAACGCCCGCTGGCTGGGCGTACCCGGAGAAGAGCGTCTGGCCCAGAGCGGCGGCGGCGTGTCGGCGTGCGCCGTGTGCGACGGGGCGCTTCCGTACTTCCGCGGCCAGGTCGTGGCCGTGGTGGGCGGCGGCGACAGCGCCATCGAGGACGCCACCTACATGGCGAAGTTCGCGGGCCGGGTGATCGTGATTCATCGGCGCGACGAGCTGCGCGCCTCGGCGATCATGCAGCAGCGCGCCTTCGACAACGACAAGATCGAGTTTCTGTGGAACAAGGTGGTGACCGAGGTGCTGGGCGACGAGGTGATCACCGGGCTGCGGCTGAAGGACACGGTCACGGGGGAGGAGAGCACGCTCGAGGCGGGGGGGATGTTTGTCGCCATCGGCCATATCCCCAACACGGGGTTTCTGAGCGGCCAGGTTGAACTCAAGGCGAACGGCTACATCGAGCTGCCCACCCCGTGGCGGACGGAGACTTCCCTGCCCGGCGTGTTCGCCGCCGGGGACGTGATGGACGACTACTACCGCCAGGCGGTGAGCGCCGCGGGGACGGGCTGCATGGCCGCGCTGGACGCCGAGCGCTGGCTGGCGCACGGGGGCCCGGCGGAGAACGGCGCCTCGTAAAGAGAGGCCGTGCCCGCGACTGGCGGCGGCATGAGAGCCGGTGCTCCCGAGACCGAATGCTCCGGGAGCCGTCAGGTGGCGCCGTGCGCGCCCCCGTCCACCACGATCACCTCGCCGGTCATGAAGGGCGACCGGTCGAGGAACAGCACCGCGCGCGCCACGTCGTCGGGCGATCCCCAGCCGCCCAGAGGAATGCGCGCGGCGGCCGCCCGCACTGCCTCCGGGGTGGCGTCTTCCTCGGGGAGTACCGAGCCGGGCGCGACCGCATTGACCCGCACCCGGGGCGCCAGCGACCGCGCGGCCACCCGGGTGAGGTGGGCGAGCGCGGCCTTGGAGACCGAGTGGTGGGGATAGCGCGCCCACGGCCTGAGCGCCGACAGATCGACGATGTTGACCACGCTGCCCCGGCTGGCGGCGAGCGCCGCCGCGGTGGCCTGGATGAGCAGGAAGGGCGCCTTCAGGTTGACCGCCATCACCCGGTCCCATTCCTCCTCGCCGACCTCCTCGAACGGCGTGGCCAGGAAGGTGGAGGCATTGTTGACGAGCAGATCGAGACGCCCCCAGACGGTTGTCGCGGCCTCGGCCAGCGCCCTCGCGCCGGTGCTCGTGGCGAGGTCGGCCCGGACGGAGTG